>CAYZHU010000277.1:0-1505 GCA_964477585.1 uncultured bacterium | reverse complement strand
CAGAACGATCGGAAAGCGACTTCTGAGACAAATTCAGAAAAAGCCTTTTTTCTTTAGCTCTCAAGGCTATTTGGAGCAAAATCTCGTGCGGGGTGTGTAAATTAAGAGATACCATGGTAGCTGCTATAGTGCTTTTTCTTATATAATGGATAGTATAATATCCGCTATATTTTGTCAATCAAGCGCAGATAAAAATGAGCTTGCTATGAATCAAAGAGATGAGTTTCTGGCCCATTTCCAAAAAGGGATGCAATGGATTGTAACGCCTTCTCGGCTTATACTCCCATCGGCCTGAAACTTTGATTTTGGACTGGCTGCGTCTTCGCCCAATCGATCCTCCTCGTCACCCTTCCCACTAGGGAAAGGGATTCCTCGGTCGGAACGCTTCGCTTTGATTGCGCTTTGTCTCGCAGAGTCCAAATTCAAAGTTTCAGGCTGATGGGAGTATATTTCTTCTTCGTGATCTTCTGTGATAATGGTACCTTTCTTTAACCCAAACTCGGTGCAAACTTCATAAAGGGCTGTTAGTTCGCGCTTTCGGGTTTCTTCGTTTTCCATTTCTGCACATGCCTGAAAAACCATCAAATCGCCTAGAGGCGTCGTCACGACAAAATCCACCTCTTTTCCCTGCTCGGTCTTGTAATAACAAATATTGCTGTAGGATCGCCGTAAGTGCATAAATACGCTGTTTTCTAGCCGAGAAGCTCTTTCAAAGTCCCGTTTTACGGAATAGGCTGTGATCACTCCAGGATCTACAGCGTAAACCTTTTTGGGGTTCACCTGCCTGACTCTTTCCGAGAGACTGAAAAAAGGCACAGAAAGTATGGCATAAGCATCTTCAAAATATTGCAAATATTCAAATAGACTATTTTTCCCAACAGCTAGGCCTTGCGATTTAAAAATGCGATGCACTTTTGTAACGCTTAAAGGAGCTGCAAGCTGACGTAAAATCAAAACAAGAAATTTCTGTATGATATCTGCATTGCTAATGGCATGCCGTTTCACGATATCGCGTAAGATAACCGCATCCATGTATCCTTGAATCAATGCAGTATGAAGTTCTTTCGGTTCTGCTACAGCTTCAGGGAATCCTCCATAAAGTAAATATTCATTGGCTAGATGTCTGACTTGGGCCTGCATTTTAGAGGTTATTGTCGTAGACGGATCGATTCCCTTCAGCCCAAGAAATTCAGCAAAACTATAAGGAAATACTTCTTGCGGCCAGGCTCTTCCCCCGAGAGTTGTGCCAAGCTCCTTGCTCAACATTTCAGCGGATGAGCCTGTTACACAGATTTGCATAGCTTCCGTATCGATCAGGCGGCGGATAAACTTCTCCCAACCAGGCACTACATGAATTTCGTCAAAACAAAAAAACAGGTCTTTACTATTCACGTATTGAGGGTAAAGTTCGAAATAAACATCTAAAATAGACTGAAAGTCATCCACCGTAAAACCAGCCAACCGATCGTCCTCAAAATTTAGATATAGATTAGTCTCTTTAGCCA
>CAYZHU010000276.1:0-1521 GCA_964477585.1 uncultured bacterium | reverse complement strand
GTTCTTCGAAAAAAAATAGAAGAACTGATCCCTAGAGGTCGCTCCTTATCAGAAATACTCTTAGAATCATCGTGTCTGACCAATAAGCGGGGAATTGCATTAGAGGGACATTATTTGACCCTCATCGATGAGATTAAACGGATGCACCTCTTTATAGGAAGGGCAAACCCTATTGTTTATTTGAGAAGGCATTGTCCTCAGTTTTGTACTTACCTTGAACGAAAAAAGAGGTTCACTGATGAAGAACTCCATCGCGAATTCAAGTTGCAAAGGGGTGCAGATCTTGAGAACCTGAAAATGGCTTCGCTCTCTTTTCTCTCGAGAATTCACCCTCTCGATCGCCACCTTTCTCCTATGCTCGATCCATTTACAGATGAAGAGAAAAGGCAATTTCTGGAAGAGGACATTTCCGAGGAGGTCCAAGCTCGAAGGTTATTATTTGCTTCTGAATACGCCGATCTTTCTTCCCAATTGGGGGATCGTTATTTAGAAAACCCCGATCTTCAGTTTCTCGTATCTCCCACTGATTTAGCTCTCCTGCAACAGGCGGCCACAATTGTGCAAAGAGCAGCACGCCTCTACCGAGAGAAGTTAAAAACCATTTTGGAAAATTCTCCTGGATCTGACAGACCCATCGATGATGAGGTGAAACAGCAAGCCCGCAAGCTCGCAGCAGGTGGCAAAATGACGGAACAGATGCAAAAGGACCTTCCCCGCCTCTATGACACGACGATTGTGAGAAAAGAGGGGCTTTTTAGAAAGCCCATTTCAACGACTCACTCTGGACGTGATCAGAATCAATTTTTAGAAGAGCTTGAGAAACTCTGCGGGCGCCTCAAGGGACGCAATCCCAACGATCTATATATACTTCAAGAGATGGTGACCCAAACGACCCAGACTTATATCACCCTTCTTTTGGGCCAGGAACTGAAGAGACAGAATTTCCTATTTAAACCGTTTAACCTGACACCTATGTTGCTGAGCCAAGAACTTCGGGAAGTAGATTCTACCCATATCCAACTCACTCAAAAATACCAATATCATCAAGTGGATATGTTCAATTTGGATCAGGAAGGACTCCCAGAACAAGATTTCCATTCCTTTGATGTTGTTTATACTCTGGTCAAAGAAGGCAATGATACAAGAGTTGAGCTCACTGATTGGATCTATCATGCTTCAGTAACTGGTGAGCAGATCGAACAGCTCGGTCAGCAACTAGATGCAGCTCCAGAAGCACCAAAACCAACTGTGAGCGACACAATGAAATGGCTGGCAACTCCTGTGACCACCCCGGTTGGCTGGTTATGGAGTGGAGGAAGGGCCCTTGCCCATCGTGTCGGCCTTATTTCAGCTTCGTAATTTTTTGATGAATTGAAGCCAAGGAGCGATATTCGCCTCCTTTGCCATCGAGGTAGATAGACGATCGCTTTCCAGGTCGTTTGAACCATTTTCTATAATGTCTAGGATGGTTTGCCGAAACTTTTGAAAAAGGGCATCAGGCATATAGGTCCTCGAAGAGAG
>CAYZHU010000275.1:0-1533 GCA_964477585.1 uncultured bacterium | reverse complement strand
CTTGGGTTCTGGATTGGTTGTTGAGGTAGTATAGGATAGATCGATATGTGTTTGATGATTGAGAGTCATTTGCGATTGCCGAGGGACATTAGGAAGAAAAATGGGAAAAAGCGGAGGTGACTGGATGATTCGATGATCTGGCAAATGGGATAAACAAATATAAAGAGAATCAAGCTCGGAGAGATCGGCTCCTTCTTCTGCAATGAGTTTTACTCGTATCGCATCGCAAGTTCCCGTTTTCGGGTTGGCCCCATCTTGATACGTCTCAGCAAAAGAGTCTTCAGGGGAGTCTTTGAATGTTTTCTGGCTTGTCGGGGTCCACTCTGCATATTTTAACCAAGGGGACCATTCTTCTTGACGCAGGCTGACAAAAAGGGTCCATTTACCTGTTATGGGGCGGAGACCATTCCAGGAGACGATCGCCTCATTATAGGGAGAGACCTCAAGTTGTTCCCAAACAATCTCTTTTTCTCCCCGCTGATTAGCAGAGAGAAGATGTTCATATGTTTTCGTAAAACTTGCAGATAAAGACCCAATGCCCACAAGGAATAAAATACCTAGATGGATCATTTACCAACTAGGGATTTTCTTTTTTCTTTATTTGTCCCTGAGGGTAAGGCTCTCACTCTTTGGTCTACAGGTGAAACGAGAACTAGGCAAAATTCAAACACTCGTCTTTTTTTCATAATCCTTCTTAAGAGTTATGTTAAGAAATATATAAAGATAAGTTAACGGCAGAAAAGCATTTTTTCAAGATCTTTTTTGTGATTTTTTTAAGTTATTGATATTTAGGGATTTGAAAATTAATAAATAATAATTTGTAATTAAATGTATTAAAGTATAATAATTATAGTAGGTTAATTTAGGTTAATTTATGATACAAAAAGTAAAAGAAGGTATTGCAGTTCAGGATGCAATGGATAATTTAGCTGCCGTTGCAGGGATCGATATGGAAAACCCGCCCCCTATCGGGATCGGCAAAAAGAACCGGATCGTCACCGATAAGGAGGAGATGGGCGCCAATGAAGTGCAATGGCTGAGCGGGGAAGGGAGCGAAGCGATCTTAGAAATCCTCGATGCGACTTACCGGTCGATCCACCTTTATCTCGTTGGTTTGTATGATAACTCCGAAATGAACTGGGATAATGAGAAGACCCGCAAAGGAATCGCTTCCATGATGGATCTGGTAGGGGAATCAGCCCAAAAGATCACAGCCTTTCTTGAAATGAGGTTAGGACATCCCCTTAAAGCTAAAGTATCCGATCGAGAAGAGTTTAAGTCTCTACAGTACTTCTATGTTTCCCGCTTTTCAAAGCGGTTTAAAGGCGAAGGGGATGAGGCTTGGAAAGAGGAATGGAAGGAAAATGAAGAGGGAGAGCTCCTCGATCTTTCAAAAACTGGGCTAAAAGATTTTGAGACAGTGCGAAAGGACCAAGAATATGAACTATTCTATATCCGGAATGAAGAAGGAAAACCCTACTTCAATGAGGAACTTCTCCGCAATATCCGGCTGACTTGCGATTTCGAGGCGGA
>CAYZHU010000274.1:0-1539 GCA_964477585.1 uncultured bacterium | reverse complement strand
TGAATGGGGCGGAATACGGGGAAAACTGCATCGAGGCGGCAACGGTCAAAACTCATGGCGGCAAGCTCTATCTCGTCCCTCGGATAGAAGGGCTTGCTACAACCGCTATCATCGACAAAATCAAGGGGCTGTAACATGAGAATGATCGGCACCCTATCGAATGAGAACCAGGCCCGCCGTCTGGCAGGGTATCTGAAGCATAAAGGGATTGAGAATAGCTGCGATATTGCATTTGATGCCCAAAACGGACAAATGTCTTACCACATTTGGGTCCATGATGAGGATCAAATCCCTGTTGCAGAAACCGCTTTTGCAGAATTTGTAAAGGCTCCTTCCAGCGGCGAATACGATGTACCCATTGTGGAACAGGTAGTAGAAGACCCTCCGATAGAAGGAGAAGAAGCTCCGCAAGAAGCAGAAGAACGGATCACCCACAGATATGGGACCCATTTCACGAATTTCATGCTGGCGCTTTGCTGTTTTATCTTTTTTCTCAATGCAATGGAAGAGATCCCTTTGCTTGAAGAGGGGTTGAATGAACAAACTTTCCTGTTTACACCCATCCAAATGGAATTTCTTTACGACATCCCTCCCATCCTCTCAGAGATCGAGGCGATCATTAGTAAATACAAAGTAGCTCCTAATCAAAAATTGGAGACGGTTCCTCCTGAAGTAAAGCAAGAACTCGCAAGAGTAGATAAGATCCCTTTTTTCCGTGGATTTTACGACTGGATTGTCCTCAAGATCAAATCGGAAGACACATCGCTTGCCGAGGGGCCTCTCTTTATCCAGATTCGGAAAGGGGAGTTTTGGCGCCTCTTTACCCCAGCCATCCTCCATAGCAACCTTCTCCATATCCTATTCAATATGATCTGGTTGATTGTGCTTGGCCGTCCGATCGAACAGCGGATAGGCCTTTATAAAATGGCCCTCGTGACTCTTCTTCTCGGCGTCTTTACCAACACACTCCAATACTTGATGACGGGACCCTTTTTTCTCGGCTATTCGGGAATCGTCATGGGACTAGCCGGTTTCATCTGGATGCGGGAGCGAGTAGCACCCTGGGAAGGATATCCTCTCAATCGGACCACGATCCTGTTCATCCTCGTTTTTATCGGTTCGATTTTTGCTTTACAGCTCTTTTCCTTCTTTCTGCAGCTTTTTTCCAACCATAATTTTGCCCCTAATATTGCCAATACCGCCCATATCGCTGGGGCAGTGATAGGAGCTGCTTTAGGAAGATCGCCGTTTTTCAGTCAACGAGGCCGATCGTGAGCGTCCGGGATGTTGTTATTTTGGGATGCTCGAGTCAGCAGCCGACCCGATATCGGAACCATGGCGCCTATTTGGTCCGCTGGAATGATGAAGGGCTCCTCTTCGATCCCGGGGAAGGGACGCAGAGGCAATTTATTTTCGCAGAGATCGCTCCTCCTGTCGTGAACCGGATCTTCATCAGCCATTTTCATGGAGACCATTGCTTAGGTCTCGGCTCGATGCTCATGCGCCTCAATCTCGACAAAGTGACCCATCCGATCCACT
>CAYZHU010000273.1:304-1555 GCA_964477585.1 uncultured bacterium | reverse complement strand
GCCCTGCTCTTTAACGTCTCGAACTACAGGTCGCATTTTCTCGACAATCGAGCTAAAATCGATTTTCCTCTCCTTCAGAAGTTGAAGCGCTGCTCGATTAGGGTATTCAATTATTTTCATCGCGCTTCCTCCGTTTCATCAGCTCTTTCTCCATTTCCTCGAGGGAAATGCCGTATTTGCGCAAGAGAACCAGAATATGGAATATAAGATCGCAACTCTCATAGAGAATCTCTGCCCGCTTGCCTTTGAATGCAGCCTCAATGAGTTCGTAGGCCTCTTCATTCACTTTTCGTTCCACAAGCGTCCCTTCCGTCAAGAGACGACATGTGTAGAACCCAGACTCGTTTTGCTTCTGTCTTTCCGTGATGATTTGTTCTAAATCCTTAAAAATCTGGCTCATTTAGGGCACCATCTGTTCAATGTTTGTCACTAGAATTCCGCTAGCTCCCAGCATCTTTAGCTGATCGATGACTCCAGTCATTTCTCGATCGTCCACCACGACCTGGATCGCACAAAGATCGTCGCGACCTAAAATCGACATCACTGTCGGCCCACTTAACCCAGGCACGACTGCAGACAAATCCGATAAACTCTTCTTCGGGAGATTGGCGATCAAAAACTTTTGGTTCTTCGCCATCAAAACCGATTGAAGGGCCATGATGATTTGATCGAATTTCTTTCTTTCAATCCGAGCTTTTTCCTTGTTGGCAAATAGACACGCTTTCGTCTCAAAAAGAGTCATCACAGAAACGAGATCGTTCATCTTCAAAGTTTCCCCTGAAGAAGTCAGATCGACGATTGCATCTGCAAGCCCCAATTTCGGGGCCAGCTCTACTGCGCCTGACATGTCAATGATGTCTGCCTGAATGCCGCTCGCGCTACAAAATGCTCTGGTGATTTTTGGATAGGAAGTGGCGATCTTCAGCCGCTTTGAAAAGAGGTTTTCTTTGCAAAAGTCCTTTGAAACAGCCAAGACAAGCTCTGCCTGCCCAAAGTCCAATTCTAAGATTTGCTCAATCTCAACGCCTTTCTCCTCAACCAAATCTTGTCCTGTAATCCCAAGATCGATGATTCCTTCCTGAACAAAGCCAGGAATGTCACCTGCTCGTGCAAAAATCACCTCCATCGTGAAATTTTCGCAAAAAGCCGAAAGCTTTCGCTCCTTGGTTTGAATCTGGAATCCTGCCTGCGTTAAAAGTTCCAGGCTCTTGTCACTCAATCGTCCCTGGTTGGGCAATCCAAGTTTAATCA
>CAYZHU010000273.1:0-294 GCA_964477585.1 uncultured bacterium | reverse complement strand
ATTTTTTTTCTCCTTGAAGGCTGAAAAACAGCTCTTCGTTCCCAGGTGACACACAATTCCCTCAACATAGACCCAAATGAGCAATGTATCTCGGTCGCAATCGATCGCTATCCCCCGCACCTGCAGGGTATTGCCCGATGTTTCGCCCTTCATCCAAAGACGCTTTTTGGAACGGCTATAAAACCAAACCCTTCCCCCATCTTGCGTCTTCTTCCAAGCCTCTTGATTCATGAATCCAAGCATCAGCACCTCGTTTGTGCCCTCCTCTTGAATAATCACGGGGAGTAATCCCTT
>CAYZHU010000272.1:0-1583 GCA_964477585.1 uncultured bacterium | reverse complement strand
ATATTAATATGGCATCGTCATCTTCAGGTAATGTAGGTAGCGCATCTGGTTCTGCTGCAGCTCCTCTTGATCTTACTCAGTTCAGAGCCAATATTCAAAGCAAGGTCACCTCATTGAAAGACACTTTAACCTCCAGAGAAACGGATCTATTCACCGCAATCGAAAAATCAATAGGTAGTGAGAAAGCCATGCAGGAGGCAGCAGCAAAAGTAGATCAGTGCAGAACTACTTTGAATGAGTGCCAATCGAATGCGAATCAAGTTCACGATGAGCTCCAAAATTATTGCACAGACTACGCAAAGATTTCTCAACTGCCATTCACTTCTTCAAAATTTCGCGATAAAGTAACGAGCATTGCAGTTGCTACCATCGGTGTAGCAGAAAACGAGGTGGCGAAATGCAGTCAAAAACTCAGCTCTCTAACAACCGAGCTAAACAATTCTGAACGGATTCTTCTCACTGCAACACAAGAAGCGAGAAAAGACAGAGAGGCGATAACTCAACTTCATGCTGAGTTGGAACGTCTCCAAACGGTTCTTTCTTCTCCGCCCATTGTGGCTCCAGAATCTTTAAATCTAGCAGATGCAGGCTCTTCGAGCGGTGCAGGGAATCCTTCCAGGAAACGTCCACACGGTCGCATCATCATTCCCCCAACTAGCACAAAAGCTGAAGCTACAGGCATGGATTTATCTGGGGATGGAACCACAAGTTCTTCAGGAAAATACGAGCGCGGTTCCGTTAAACATCCCACCGAAGCGATCAAAGTGCCGAAATCCGATATATCAAGGATGGATGTTTTAGCAAAAGTCAGCGGCTCCCCTACTCTAGATCTAACAGACCTAACAGGTCTAGCAGAAGCAGCTTTAAAAGGCGCGGGTTCCTCATCGCGGTCATCAAAACGGTTAAAGCCATCAGCTCCTGCGGCGCCAGCCTCCTCTCTTTCTAAGCCGGAAAGGAAAGCTAAGCCACCTCTCTTATCTGAATTCTATACTCCAGGAACACGTGTATTTCATCAAGGCAAGGAAGGATTTGTTAAGTCCTATAATCCAGATACAAATATGTTCACAGTCACTATTGCAGGCAAAGATTGTGATTTAGAAAATGTTCCTTATTATCCAAAAGTGGGAGACATTTGCCTCATTCAAGAAGTGGAAGAGAATGACGAATACGGAAGATATTATAAGGCTAAAATTACTAACGTAGACACGTCTAACGGTTTACTTGTAGTTGATCATGACTGGCCTCATTTTGATCTGCGGGTTGAAGGAAGACAATTGGAATCTCCGAAAGACATATTACCTCTCAGTCAACAACGCCACAAACAAAGCAGGCAATTAAAAGGCTTGAGAAGTGATGACGTTCAGAGCAACGAGATCTGGGGTACTGGCTATTACCTTGAGAGAAAGAATCAGAGAAAGAAGTAGATTTTAACTGATTAAAGAATCCGGGGGAATTGCTTCCCCCGGTAGTGTTTTTAGGCGCCGACTGGTACGACTTGCGATTCGAAGTCGATGTCGAGCTCTTCGGCCGCTTGCGCGTCGATGAACTTATTCACCTTCTTATGATACTCGTAAAGATCGGAA
>CAYZHU010000271.1:0-1604 GCA_964477585.1 uncultured bacterium | reverse complement strand
CACCACGCCGATCAGGACCACACTTAGCGAATAGAAAGTGTCGCGGTAGAAGCGAGTTCCTTCTTCTTTTAAAGCGGAGAAATGGGGGACGAAGCCGGCCTGCAAATTTCCCTCGCCCAGCAGGCGGCGGAACAAGTTGGAAAATCGGTAAGAGACCATGAATGCGGCGATTTCTGGCGATGCGCCGAAGCTGATTGCCATGGCGATTTCGCGCAAAAGGCCGCTGACCCGGCTAAAGGCCGTGCCGGCAAAGAAAGCGCGCGCCGAGCGGAGGATAGAGTGCGACGTATCCATGAGCTAGGCAGTATAGCACAAAGCTATTCTGTCGCCAACTTAGAACGAGATCCCCTCTTCTTAGGTATTCGCCGGACTTTCCTTCGATTCTTTTTGGCCAGGGCTAGATTGTAGTTATTTTGCAGATTAAGCCAAAACTGGGGGGATGTGCCCAGCGCTTCGGAAAAATCGAGAGCTGTATCAACGGTTATTTGCCGTTTCCCATTGATAATAGCATTTAATTTGGGCTGACTCCATGACCCACCCAAATGCATGTCAAAATCGGCCTGAGAGATACTCATTGGACCCAAAAACTGCGTTTGAAGAATATCTCCCGGCAAAGTGGGTAATCTGTGTTTAGGCAGCATAATCAACCTCTATGGTAATCGATAATTTGAACCTGTTCTGCATCATTGCCTAGCCATTTGAAAATGATTCTGTATTGCTCATTGATTCTGATGCTATGTTTCCCTCTTAAATTCCCCTGGAGTAATTCCAGTCGATTAGCAGGGGGAATCTTTAAGTCTTCCAATATATACGCCGCATTGATCATATCGAGTTTCTTTTGTGCCAGTTCGAACAGATATTTCGGAAGTTTTGTACGAACTTTCCTACTATATCTACCATGAAACACATCCTCAGTGGCATCGTCCCCAAATGACCTGATCATAACCCTGCAATTTTATACTGTTATACAATATGTCGGTATTTTTTTCAAAAAAAGGAGTCCCGGGAGATCTGAGTCTGCTCCCTCTTTATAAAACCTTGTGCCAGAATAGACAAGAAATGGCATCTTTGATCCCTTCAAAACTACGAGGGCTCCCATGCTCAAAATCGCCTCTTTTTTGGCTCTGGTCCTAGCAGCCTTCAGCGCTGACCAAAGCTTCTCCGAGATCGATCACCAGAGACAGAGAATAGATCCGGGGACCAAAGCCGTGGTGAGTTTTTTCTACCCCGTGATTCAAGCCTGGGGCAGGAGCGGAGTGAGGGTTTCCACCAACAAAGCAGAATTTAACACAGCGGCGCCCTCGATGTGGAAAATGGAGCACGCCGAGGAGAGCTATATCCAGGTCATCGTCGCGTTTAGCGAGGCCGATCTGGTAAAAAATTGGTACTTTAATGTGAAGGAATGCTGCAGCATAGGAACTCCCTATGACGATCCATGGCTCCGTAAAGAAAGAGAGCTCAAAGACCACGCCTATTTCCGTCCCCCCGCTTTTTTAAATCCCTACACATGACCCATTGAAATTTCATTTAATGAGTATTTCATTGCTGAGAATTTTGAGCCCCTGTTCGGCCAGTCTTAGACCCACTATGACTGGAGGATGGAT
>CAYZHU010000270.1:0-1634 GCA_964477585.1 uncultured bacterium | reverse complement strand
TTGGAGAAGAAATTGTAACAGACCGCATTAAATCCCACTTATCGAAAAAAGCTCAGCTGATTGGCAAGTATAACATCCCTATCCATTTGTCCAATGGTGAAGATGCAAAAATTTGGAATATGAAAATCGATCCAAGAAAGTGGTTTGGCAACACTCGCTGTAATCTTAGCCCCTTGCACGAAAAGTCAATACCGCCCCTTCTTTGCGAAGCTTTATGCAATCGATTTTTAGAAATGCACAAATCAATGAAAATCGTAAATCCAAACAATCTGTTACAAATTACAGTAACCGATAGAGCAGAATCTCGCTTCTATAATAGAGATTTTGTTTTGCCTCTCGTCAAAAAGTTAGTGCAAAACAAGATTTTTGTGGACACCATAGATAAGTTGCATGACCCCGAAGTGATGGAATCAGCCGGTTTAGATCCCAATTTCATGAGAGGGCCAAGCAATTTGACAGATGAGGCGATCTCTGCTCTGTTGGAAAAGATAAGTTTGGCCGCTCCCTCAGACCCTAAAGAAGAAAAAAAAGAATAACAATTTGTTCAGGTTATTTGTGTATATTGAGTTCTTTACAATTTCCTTAAAAAGCCCCTTTCTGTAAAATGGCTCTGATTTTAAATTATTTTTTAAAAACGGAAAGGGATGAGCAGCATAGCCAACTCGATAGACGCCCCTGTTGCGGCCGATATCGCTGTAGAAATACCGCTTGAAGACAACCCAACTTCTTCTAAAATCGGAGCTTTAAAAGCAGCCTCCTATCTGACTCAACCCATTTGCAAGATTCGTGAATATTTTTATAGTTTATATACTTTAAACGAAACCTGTCGAACAGCTGCGCAAAAAGCGATGAGGATTGCTTTTCTCGCATTGGGAATGATTGTATGTGCCTTGCTGGTTCCTCTTACAGCCCCTCTTGGGATCGTTTTGCGCGGCGCGGTTGTCGCTTTTGAATCGAAGCCTTACATTTATTTAGAGAGAAGCAAAATAGGGAAGATGCTGCCAGAAGATAAGAAAATAACCTTGGCCTCCCACAACCAATGTTATATGCCAGCCGGTTATTCCATTACCGATGGGCAAGTAACGCCCCCTTCAGACAAAGACAGAATAGACGCTAATATTCTGGAAATCAAGAAACTAAAACCAGATATTGTCTGGTTATATGAGGTTGCTGACATTTGCGATCCAAGTTATCTGACTTCTCAGCTATCGGAATATCCTTTTATTATCCCCGTCGCAGGCGTAAGGGCGATCGGCCCCTCATCCATGATGTATATCGCCAGCAAATATGAGATCGTTGAAAACTCGATAGAATTTACCCCCTTTGTGAAGGGGACAGAAATTACAGGGCGAGCTCGCTTTTCAGAAATGGGAGTTTTGTCTTTTGACATCAAAAGCCGAGGCGATGGAAACGAGTTTGCAACCGTTATTTCTACTCACCTGCAACCCTCAGAAATCCCTGCAAATCCCGAAGAGAGCGAGAGAGTATCTCGAGCAGCGCAAATGGATAAGATTATCGGGCGGATAGAGGAAAAAATTAAGCGAAATAAAAACGTCATTTTCACAGGGGACCTCAATCAATCTGAAGAGGAGCTAAATACATTTTTACTCGAGCGTCGAATTGATTGGCTTCGA
>CAYZHU010000269.1:0-1646 GCA_964477585.1 uncultured bacterium | reverse complement strand
CAGAGCGGCTTTGATGCGCGAGTCATCGGTAATGGCCCCTTTTTCCATCGGGACATTGAAATCGACCCGCATGAGCACTTGTTTGCCTTGCAACGAAAGATCTTTGAGAGTTAATTTAGCCATGTCTCACAATATATGAATAAGTTCTTTTTGCTTCTATTTGTTTCGGCTCGGTTGTTTGCTGGGAATGATCATGCGATCACCTACGACAAAGGCAGTCGCTTCGGCGATAATTTGCTTTCCTATCTGCATGCAAAATGGATCTCTTATCAGAGAAAGATTCCTCTTCGGTATAGGCCGTTTAAATATTCTTCCAAACTGGTGATGCACCAGCGAGAATCTCGTCTCAGCAGAGACAAAAAGGATCGAGTTATTGCTAAGTTAGAAGCGGAACCGATCGATCTCGGAAAAACCGATTCTACTCTCTATGTTTGTCCTTATTTTCCTGAAGATCCGTGGGAATTGGCCAGAATCCCCTATTATCGTTTTGAGGTGAATTGGAAAGATCCCGAATTTCGTAAAGAGGTTCGGGAGATGATCCAGCCAAAAAAGCGGCTTTCGCTGGTGAATCCTTCGAAAAAAACGATCAATATCGCCATCCATGTGAGAGAAGGAGGAGGCTTTGATCCGGAAAGCACGAGGGTGGACTCGCCACTGAAGCTGCCTCCTTTGAGTTTTTACGTAGAGGGGCTGTCAAAAATCGTGGCGCTCTTCCCAGATAGGAAGATTCTGTGTCACCTTTTTACAGACGCAGTGGAGCCCCAAAAGATTGTCGATGTTTTGAAGGGGGCGGTTCCTTCAGGCGCTTCTGTGAAATTTGATTATCGAAAGGTGAAAAATCGACATGATAAAAATGTGATCGAAGACTTCTTTTCGCTCTTCAACTTCGATGTGTTGATCCGATCTCAATCGAATTTCAGTCTTGTGCCCTCTCTGATCCACGACTACGCAATTGTCTACTCGCCGATTGGGGCGAGGGTGGAAGAGGGCAAGGTGACGATTGACAAGACAGATCTAGAGAGGAATGAAGAGCTCTACCAAAAACTACTGCTGAGAAAATCTGCTCGGTTGCCCCTATAAAATGGATGTAGCGGCATCGAGTATAATACGCTCCTCTTCAGAGAAGGAATATCCAAGATTCCGGTTTTCTTGCTGAAAATCTTGCAAAGCCATCTGAGCTGGGCTAATGGTAGATTTGACTAGTTGATTGCCATGAAGATAATCCCATACTCGATCCTTTAGAGAGTACTGATCCCGGATGTTTATATATTGAATTACCTTAGGGTTCAACTGAACGGGTGGAGTATTTCTATGAGCCATATCTCGATCGAGTTGAATTCGATAGGGAAGCGGCGCGCTAGATCGGAAATTTAGAAATTGGGTTGCGATATCTATAGAGGGGAACGGATCCCTTTGTGGTACATCTTGACGTGGATAGGTAGGCACCTTCTCCACCATTTTTTTAGCCATGTTCCTGGCTACACGTTGGATTATGCGCTGAACTTCTTCCGGAGTTATCTCGCTGCCAACTTTTTCTATCAAACGTATGGTGTCATTTGCGATTTCATCAAATAAAGGATCGAGTTCTGGGCATTTGTATCTATGAAGTAGTTGTTCTAGCTCTTCTGGATTCCTTACTTCTGTAA
>CAYZHU010000268.1:0-1663 GCA_964477585.1 uncultured bacterium | reverse complement strand
AAATAGTTTTTGGATGTACACGTCGGCTAATTTTTGATGGGCCTCTTTAACTTCTTCTTTACTCGGACCGACCACGTTCATATGCGCTAATCGAACGCGGAATCTGCAAATCTTCGTTTTATTTTTAAGGAGTTCTTCTCGATGCTGAACACCCGCTGGATCATCCTTGTTAGAACGGATCAGAGGGTTGATTAAAAGTTTGTAGGCTTCATTGATTCTCTCAAAAGCGGGATAGTCTTTTACTGTGATGTCTTGCTCGACCTTTCGAGGGCTGATCAAGGCATGAAAAAGAGCGGGATGATCCTTTTGCAGTCTGCTTGCGAAACTTAAGCCCCGAGAGTGCCTATTCGTTAGAGCCTCAAAAGCCGCTTTGCACCCACTTTCCTTCGACAAAGAAAATTCCCGAGGAGAGGTACTACTAGTCCCCTTAGGAGTTCTCGCCATTCGAGGAGAAGTGGCCTCGCGGGGGACGCTCGTTCCTTTCGGAGTTCTAGTCTCCCGGGGAGTATTAGCCCCCCGCGGAGAAGTAACATCTCGAGGGGAAGCAATCTCCCGAGAAGTATATGAAAGCTTGAGTATGGGTATGCGGCTTACCATAAATCATTACTTTCCTTTTCTCCTCTTCAGTAAATTTGAGAGGAATGGGAATCGGCTCTTTGGCTCCTCAGGCGGTGGCTGAGGGAGAGGATCTCTCATCTCGTCTGGAATTTTGCTGTCATCCAAAGTCTTAGGGGAAAGGAGCTGTGGGTTAATGTTAATAGTTTTCCCATTTGGATAGGTAACCGTTCGAAGCATGGGGCAGCGGAGTATGAAATCTTCAGGAAGTTCTTCAATACTTGTACCTTGCAAGTCAATATGTTTTACGTACCACTTATTTTTGTCTAAAATGTAATAAGGGAGGTGGAAAATTTTTGAACCTTTGAAATCAAACGTTTTCATTTTTCTGACAAAGTGGTTCATATCTTGTGAAGGGCGTACGATGAGTAAATAGTCTAAGAATTCTTGCGCAATTTGGGGGCGATCTGGATCTAGAGTTGTAGTGCAAAATTTGATCCGGTCCGCTTCCTTTCGAAGGGCCCAAATAGCTCGCGTATCTTGATAGGCTTGAAGGATTTGATCCCAATGCATCCATTGGTCCTGTTCGCTTTGTGCAGTATAGGGAACTTCTAGGCCTATGGCTCCTAACATTCTGATATAAAATTCGCTAATTTTTTGTTTGTCTACATTTGCCTCATTCGGGTCCGATTTTGGCATAAAAGCAAAATGTCTGGATATTCCTGGATCAAACATCCTTCTTTCAGCCTCTTGCTCAGCGATTTGAGCAGCTGAGGGATCTGAAATCGAATCCGCTTCAAGGATGACTTTTTTGTTCGGATCTTCAGATTTTCCGCGAGCTTCCCGAAAGGCATGGATGGCCAAAACATCGATTGCGGGGCAGCCCTTGATAGAAAGAAACGTAAGACTAGGACAGGCCTCCTTTAAATAGTTCAAACCTTGAACTGTGAATCGATTGCAATCTGAGAGGGTTATTCTTTCCAAATTTGGCAAACAAGAAATGGATTCCAATGCCCGATCTGAAAGAGGCACCCCAGACAAGTGAAGTTCAGTCAACTCTTGCCAAACTAGCTTATTTCTATTGTCGAACATTGCATCGAGAATGTTC
>CAYZHU010000267.1:0-1683 GCA_964477585.1 uncultured bacterium | reverse complement strand
GTGTTCAAATCAACAGCATCCTAGCCAAATTTTAAGGAAATGTGTATGGTAAATTTATGACACATCTAATTTCATCTAGAAGAAGAGCGCAAGCGGTTTCAACCGCATTTTTTCTGCTGGGACTTGCTATACTCTGCTTTACAGATGCTTGGTGGCCTGGCCTCATGTTGGTGATCGGCCTTCCTTTAGCGCTCAGGCAATATCTTTTGGGCCGCACTTACGATATGATGATCACCCTTCTCGTCTTTGTCGGCACCTTCGTCACAGTCCAATACGACATTTCGTGGCGCCTCTTCCTCCCCATTCTATTCACCCTCGGGGCGATCTACATCCTCTTCCGAGAATTTCTCACCCCTGATGCAACCACCGAGGAGGAGAAAGAAGAGGATGTGGAAAAAGAAATCGAAGAAGAAAAAAAAGATCATCTCTAAACACCCTCTCAGACCTGAAAAATTTATTGGTATATAATTCGTCTACGTGCAACGATAGGTTTTTGTTTTTAGAAAAAAACCAACGTAGAATCTTCTAAGGAGTCATTTGCTATGTTACACAAAAATTGCCTATGGTTGCCTGTGATCGCTATTCTAACAATAGGATCATCTCTCTATAGCGAACAAGATGAACAAGATGTTGCACTAATTGGGAAAAGACGATCTTGTGCCGAAGCAAGTTCATCTAACTCATGCTGTCCTCCAAAACCATGCTGTACCCCCTGCAATTTCACACCATTTCCACCATGCTGCCCTCCATGCCAGGAGGAATGCTGTCCGCCAATGGTAGTGTATAACAGCAACATCAACCCACCAGCTAGATGCACATTTTGCAACATGGGAATGTATATCACGGCTGATTTCTTATGGTGGAAAGCAGATGAATCCGATCACAGTTTAGGTTTCGTGCAAACAACAGATGTTGTTAGTACATCAGGTGCAACTGTTGGCACAGGCATTAATGGACATATTAGCCGTTTTGATTACAAATGGGAGCCAGGTTTCCGTATAGGTATCGGTTGGGATACTCCCTATGATGGTTGGGATGCCTCTTTGAATTACACCTGGTACCATGGAAGTGCATCAAAAAATCTTTCTGCTACAACAGACCTATTGTATCAAGGGATCTGGGCTTTTTGGCTGCAATCAGGCACGAACAATAATGGCGCTTTTGCCAATATGGATGCTAAATGGAAACTGCAATATAATATGTTTGACATGGAATTCGGACGCGATTTCTTTGTCAGCTGCGGTCTTTCCTTGCGCCCTTTCTTAGGTGTTGAAGGAGGATGGATCAATAGAAAATGGCATGTAAGTTATTCAAATCCTTCTACTAATATTTCCAACACCGCAGATCTAGTTATTGGTAAATACTCTGATAAAAGCAGTTATTGGGGAGTTGGTCCAAAAAGCGGTTTAGATGGAACTTGGTATCTTCCTTGCGGATTTCAGATTTTTGGTAATTTAGCTGCTTCACTTTTGAGTGGCGAAGTATTCAAAAACTCTGCGACTTATAATGTAACGCCAGTTCTTACCAGTGAAGGGGTGCCAATAACTCCTGTTCCAGCTCCATTAAATACAATCAGAGATAACGATGTGTTTAGAGTTGTTCCTCACATGGATTTATTTGCAGGTTTTGGCTGGGGAAGCTGCTTCAATTGCCAAAAACTCTATTTAGCAATACGTGTAGGCT
>CAYZHU010000266.1:0-1689 GCA_964477585.1 uncultured bacterium | reverse complement strand
TTCATGAAAGAGTGGACTCTATTATCGCCACAAACTGGCGAAGAGAAACTGGCACAGCGAATAGCAGGGTGGTATCGACTGAATGGAAATAAAATTCCGTTAAATAGTGAAATGAATCGGGCCATCCATCGGGCATTTCTGGCTCGATTTCGTTATCCCCAAGGGATTTTGAATCACATTCTGATGTTGCGCAGCCAGCGCTCAGAAGAGCTGGTTCGGGAAGCCCCCGCCAAAATCGATTTGCCCACAACAATTATCCAAGGTTCTGAAGATCCCATCTATCTTCCCGATCATGGCCAAGCGCTCCACAACGCGATCCCCCATTCGACCTATTTCCTCATTGAAGGAATGGGACACGTTCCGAACGACCATTTTTTCGATCTTTACATCGATATTCTCAAGCAATCCAAAAGCTAAGGGAGAGGCTAGGGAGATACAAAAGGGGCCTTTGCGTTAAATTTCTAACCCTTTTTTGCGCAAGAGGGATGAGCTGCTTCTTCGATCTCTAAATAATACCCAGTGCCTTTAGCGCCCGGTAAGCCAGATCGCGAGCCAGTTATAAAGGCAGTTTCACTCTTGAGCATTCCTGTTATAGCATCATTCGGTCCAATAGGCAATATAGAGAGCAGATCTGTCACGACTCTCCCCACTTTTCTATCGACCCAAAAATCGACCCAACCAATGGATAATTTTAAAGATTTGAATGATTGGTCAGCTTTCCTCTTAATACAATCAATAGGAGAGTGGACAATATGATTGATCCGTGCAGGAAAATATCTCCTCTTAGAATCGATTGGATCGCTAATCAGACAAGTATCTCCAACCTTGGGAATATAGATCAGTTGATCTATTTCAGCTTTCATTGACTTTCCATTTTGAGTGATCGTAAAAGTACGGTCTTCTGTATTAAATGGTGTTCTAATCCTAGCGATTTTTCCTCTGTAACAGACCCGCAAGCCAGCACGGAAAATATTTTTGATTAACTCCAATTGACTTTTGGTAAGTTCGTGAGAAGAGTGGGGTGAGCTTATCTTGTCCCGTCCCCGTTTTCTGCCCGAACCAGAAGGTGAATCCGCACTGCCTATCACAGCTACATCTGATGAATGGGCGATACCCTGACTAGGCCCTCGAAGTCGTTTGGGAGGAGGAGGGCGTGAAATCGGCCCCTCCACCTGTGCTCGTTTATGATTCGAGGAGGTTCGATCTATAGGAGAGACGACTAAAGGGACAGCGCCTGAATGAGTGCGCTTATTTAAGATCTCGAGTTCTCTCTGTAATCGGACGATCTCCGCTTGGCGGCGAGATATACGTTCGCTCAATCGCTCGATCTCTAGCTTCCACGTTTTCGATTCTTCTTGCGCATCTTCCAATTTGCATTGGAGAGCTTGCAACCCCCTATTATTCATATCTTGAATTTGTCTGTGCGTCTTTTGAATATTTCGATCAGCATCCAGTAACACCTGTGTAGTCACAAGTTTACTCATCGCTTCCGCTAAATCTCCGCGAAGCGTTTCAAGTCTATAGTTCACTGCATTTATTTTCCTAAGCGTCGGGTCTTTAAAAAGGGCGCTACAGCTTTTCCAGGGAGGATTGGTTGATACAGCAGTAACGACCCGGGCATTTGTATCGTTTGTATGCGAAGCTGAGCTAGTCTGCGCAAAGTTCTTAGCAACATTAGATAACAAATCC
>CAYZHU010000265.1:0-1709 GCA_964477585.1 uncultured bacterium | reverse complement strand
TTTTTGCCCATTGAATACGACGTGAGCGCGGCTGAGATGAACAAGGCCTTCTTCCTGGCGGTCGATTTCGCAATGGGGCACTTGGATCGGTTGAAGAGACGGCACGTTTATACGCTCCAGTGCCGCGCTGCGGTGAAAAAGGCGATGATTGAGGGGAGTAACGCCCTCGTCTTTGAGGAATCGCTTCCATGGCTGGAGAATTTCTTCGATCTGGGCGGCGAAGTGCACCCGGCTCAATTTGTGATCATGCCCTCAGCAGGAGAGCATTGGAAATTGCGGGGCATTCCCCCCAGTTTGTCCGAGCGGATGAAGGTGAGGAAGCCGATGCCAGAAGAGTGGGCGGGCCTCCATGAAGAGGATTTGCGCAAGGTGAGCGGAATCAAGGGCGCAGTCTTTTGCCATAAAGGGCGGTTCATCTCCATTTGGGAAACGAAGGAAGATGCCATGAAAGCGCTCCATATGATTACGAGGAAATAATGAGCACTGTTTTTGGATTGATTATCCATGGGAAACTCCCGGCGAAAAAGGTCTTTGAAAATGAGCGGATTTTAGCGATTGAAGACCTGCACCCCGTTGCTCCCGTTCATATCTTGATCATGCCGAAGAAGGAGATCCCGAATCTGCAAGCGGTTGAGCCGCACGATTATCCTTTGCTGGGCGAGATTGTACAGGTAGCGCAGCAAATTGCGGAAGAGAAGGGGATTGCGGATGGCTATCGCCTATTGACCAACTGCGGTGCGGATGCGGGACAGACGATCTTTCATCTGCATTTCCACTTGATCGGCGGGCGGGTTTTGGGAAAAATGGCCTAGCTCTATGTGCACGCCGCTGAGGATCGCTTTCCCTTTACCGACAGAACATTCGATAATGGCGGGCGGTTGTCCCGGTAATTCGAGGTAGCGCGCGAGGATCTGGACTTCCGAAAAGTCCCCCGCAAAGAGACACCCATCATGATAGTGGCCATAGAGATCTGTCCCAATCTTCACCTGGAAAACACCTCGTCCAAAAGCAGGGCCGATCGCTGTTCCAGAAAAGAAAGAGAGTTCCCTCTCTTCACAGATTTCTTCCGAGCGCCCTTTTTCAAACTCGATATGTTGACAGCCATAATAGGCTCCGGCGCAGATGCCCAAATAGGTACCCCCCTCTTCCACGAATTTGCGGATCTGGGCGTTGCCGGCCCCTTTCAGAGCTGCGTGGTACGGGCGATCTCTGCCGCCAGGCATGATGAACAAAGAGATCCGCTGATCGAGAGCGCCGTTGATGATTTCCTCGGCTGTAAGGATGAGATCCGGGGTAGGGCCCCCTTGCCAAGAAGCGCCTTCGTCTTGATAGATTGCAATCATAGTGGCTATAGTATACACGGAAGAAAAATAGGAACCAAATGATTTGGTGTCTGCTTGCCGTCCTCGCAGTTTCTTCTCAACTCCCTGAAGAAGAGGGGCTTAGAAGAGTTCATGCCCATTTATTAATTGAGGATTCCTCTTCCGCACTGACTGAGGCTCAAGAATTAGCGACTCAGTACCCCGATTCTCTCAATGCGAACAAGACTTTAATTGAGGCGATGGCGGCAAACGGCTTGGAAGAACAGGCCCTCGATTTGTGGAACTCCCTAACCAACCAACATCCTAACCTCCTTTACGATCGGCACCTCCTCGAAGAGCTTTCTTGGGGCGTTTTAAAGAAGGGGATCCTATCGACTCAATATGGTG
>CAYZHU010000264.1:0-1727 GCA_964477585.1 uncultured bacterium | reverse complement strand
CGCTCTTTGTACTCTTCGATGATGTGGTGGAAGATCGATTCGATATTGCGCTGCATATCGCGGATCCGCTCTTCGATGACACTTGTCAAAAGAGGATCTTGCATCATCTCCAGGTGGGTCCCCAAAATCGAGACGACCTCGGAAGGCCCTTCGTTGAGCGAGAGTCTTTGGAGCGATTCGACATCGCGACGGCTTAAATCGAGGGCCTTACGATACCGATCGATCTCTTGCTCGATCTCCTTTTTCGGGATCGCCACTTCGGGAACGTGATCTTCCGTGCTGGCGAAGAAAACGGGAAAGCCGATGCCGATCCCTTTGCTGATCGGGAGGCCGCGCAAGATGATCTCTTCGCCGCGTGGGGGCATCTATTTTTCTCCAAATTCCTTATCGAAGGCGATCAATAAGTGCTGCATGGTGAGTTCGGCATCCTCCCCCTCCACGGTAATTTCAAGAACAGCATTTTTTTTGGCCGCGAGCATGAGAATACTCATAATACTGCGGGCATTGATCGTCTCAGATTTATGCGTGAAAAAGACCGAGGATTTTCGCGGCTGCAGCAACTTCACAATAGAGGCCGCAGGACGGGTGTGAAGGCCAAGCGAGTTTTTCACTTTCACTTTACGCACGATTTTCACGGGTGAGCCTCTTTTTCTGTCTAGTAGCGATGGTTTCGAGTAATTTGGCATTAAATTCTTTTGCCGAATTGTATCCCATATCTTTTAGGCGGTGATTTAATGCGATTGTCTCCAAAAGCAAAACGACGTCGCGTCCCGGTTTGACCGGGAGGACATGATAAGGGACGCTGACGCCGAGGATATCGATGAATTTCTCATCGAGTCCCACTCGATCGTAAAAGTGCTGGTCGTCCCATTCTTCGAGCTTGACGACGATATCGATTCCCTTGTCGGGCCGCACGCAGACGGCGCCATACAGATGAGCGACATTGATGATGCCAATCCCCCGGATCTCCATCAAGTGACGGGTCAATTCAGGCCCCGATCCGACCAGGTAGGACCCCTCTTTTTTCTTAACGCGGACGACATCATCTGAAATGAGGCGGTGCCCCCGTTCGATAAGTCCCAAAGCCGCTTCACTCTTACCGACCGAAGACTCTCCTTGGATGAGAACTCCTACGCCGAACACCTCGACCAAGGTTCCGTGGAGAGTGACGCTCGGGCAGAATTCTTCGAGGAGGAGGAACGTGATCCGGCTGAGCAAATTGGTCGCTGTCGAAGTCGCGCGGAAAAGGGGGATGCGGAGCTTGTCGCATAAGGCGATCAACTCTTTTGGCGGGACGAACCCGCGCGCTACGATCACCGCTGGTGTGGAAGGGGTCAAGATCGCCTGGAGCCGTTGCGTTCGCACTTTGGATTCGAGTTCTCGTAAAAACTCAATTTCCTGTTTACCGACGACCAGGAGACGAGCCGAAACAAATCCCTTCAAATACCCGGTTAGACTCAATCCCGGGCGATGCACCTCGGGTTTGTTGATCCGTCGCGATAGACCTACTGCGCCCGCGATCAAATCGAGCCCCAGATATTTGCCGTGCTGTTCAAAGAGGTTCTGCACTAAGTACACAGATTCATTCCTTGCAGATAATAAGCCAACCATTCCGAAAACGTGGGAAAAGCGAGATTTTCTAACCAGCTTTTTTTATCGCTCACATCCGATACTGTATAATCGATTCCCGATAAATATACATTACCCATTTCGCTTCCAGGATACAG
>CAYZHU010000263.1:0-1750 GCA_964477585.1 uncultured bacterium | reverse complement strand
GTGTGGAGATATCCCCATTCAGAATCGGTTGTGGAAGCGCGGATCACATCGATATAGGCGTCGATTGGGGCATTTCTAACAAGCGCCGAACAATCGACTTCGACTACATTCCGCTCTTTGAAGAATGCGCGAGCTTTTTCGAGGAGAGCTGCCCGATCTCGAAGGACGAAGAGTCTAGGCGCGAGAGGCATATTCGCCAGTGCGTGTATCAACCCTGATCTTTTCCCCTTCTTCAACGAAGATCGGCACTTGGATTTTCGCTCCGGTCTCAGTTGTAGCAGGCTTCAAGACGCGTCCTGAGGTATCTCCCCGAACTCCGGGAGATGTTTCGGTGATCGCCATCTCCATGAAAGTCGGCGGCAGAAGTTCAATCGGCGCTCCCTTGTAGAAGACCACATCGTAGATTATTTCGTCCATCAGCCACTGCTGATTGTTACCGATGATCTCATTGGAAATCGTGATCTGGTCAAAGGTCTTCTCGTCCATGAAGACAGCCCCATCGGATTCTTTGTAAACGAGCCGCATCTTCGCCTCTTCGATATCGGCTAGATCGAGCTTTTCCCCCGATTTGTAGGTCCGCTCCACTACCCGGCCGTTAATCATATTTTTCAATTTAATCCGGTTGAAGGCTTGCCCTTTTCCCGGCTTAACAAACTCATTTGCAATGATGAGGTATGGCTCTTTATCGACCTCTACCTTCATCCCGACTCGAATTTCATTTGTGCTGACAGATGACATAGATTCTTAACCAATTGAATTTAAATGAAGGATTATGGCCATCCTTCCTTTAAAAGGCAATCCTGGATTTTTAGATCTTATTCTTATAGAATAGCAGCAATATGGAAAAAGCACCTGCCAATCCGCAAGAGGCGGAAATCGCGAGACAGACGCTCGAGCGCTATTCGGGCTGTGAAGCGAAACAGTTTCACACCAATTTGATCCTGACCAATTTCCCCAAGTATGTAGAATATTTTTCAAAAAGCCGCGGGGTCCCGATCCATGAAGGGTCGATGTTCAAAGTGGCCCACGACCCAAAAGATGAAGTGTCAATTTTGGATTTTAAAATTGGCTCTCCGGCAGCGGCCCTTGTCGTCGATGTCTGTTCTTTTCTCCCCATCCGGGCCAGCATTCTTCTGGGGATGTGCGGAGGCTTGAGAAGGCGCTATAAGATCGGCGACTACCTCGTCCCTGTCGCATCCATCCGGGGCGAAGGAACCTCCGATTTCTATTTCCCGATCGAAGTGCCCGCACTTGCGAATTTCTTGATGCAGAGGGCGGTCTCCGAAGTATTGGATTTGGAAAAAGCGATCTACCATATTGGGATCACCTACACGACGAACATGCGTTTTTGGGAATTCAATGAAGAATTTAAGAATCGATTGAAAGCGACCAAAGCGCAAGGGATCGAAATGGAATGCGCGACTCTCTTTGCCGCGAGCTACAAAAGAAAGTTCACGTTAGGCTCCCTCCTCTTGATTTCCGATTTGCCTTTAAACCAGGAAGGGATCAAGACAAAAGAAAGCTCCCAATGGGTTTACGACCATTGCATGCCTGACCATGTGGAAAAAGGGATCAAAATTTTGAAAAGGGCGCGCGAGATGCAATCGAAGCTAGTAAAAGGGGCCTATCACAGGAATCTATGAAAATTTCTTTCTTTTCTCTCGTCCTTCTCATCGTAGCTGCGATCGATAGCATCCGCACTTTGCCTTCGACAGCCATCTTCGGCAGTTCGCTTCTCTTTTTTTTCCTG
>CAYZHU010000262.1:0-1777 GCA_964477585.1 uncultured bacterium | reverse complement strand
CATATGATCGATTAAACTGCCAAAATCGACATTGGAAAGCCGGTCTAAAAAGCGCCACGAAGTAATGACGGTTTTGGCCCCGCTGATTTTCATTACGCCCTCGAGATAGCGGGGACCTAATGTCCAATTGAGCATGACGGGAACTTTGCCCGCAAATTGGATCGCTAAAATTGAGATAAAAGCACCGACAGAGGAGGGGAGCAGGATGGCTATCCGATCGTCTGGAAGGGTCCGAAAATATTCGGCCAATACCAGAACAGCTCGCTTCATTTTTTTATAGCTCAATACGCCGGATAAATCGTCGCCGCAAGCGGAGAATGCCCCTATTTTTTGGCAAGTATTGAGAAAGGCTTCGGGGAGGGTTTCTCCGGTCGGAGAAGATGGTTCTGGGCGCCCTTTTTCTTCAGGCCAATGGAAAGATCCCGTTTGAGGGGCAGACGATTCTGCCGTATGGAATCCTTCCGCGATTTCCAAAACGTCTTGAACCGTTTGCAGTTCTTCTGGATTGATATCGTCAACATCATGATTTTTCAATAGAAAGGCGGCTAGATCGGCGACATTGAGTGAATCCATACTCAGATCATGGGCCAAAGTCATTTCGGGCTTAAGCGGTCTATCTGGCTGGTCTAAAATCTTTCTCAATTCATCGTAAACCTTGACCTTAGTTTCCTCCGAAATCGGCTTTTTCTCCCGCTGTTTCTTTCTCGCTTCGTAGATGTGGGCAGTCTCTAGGCTCCAGAATTTGTAAGAGATGATTTTTAGAGGTTCCCGTTCCTGGATATTCCCGTTTTCATCGGGGTAGCGGTTGTACCAATTTTCCAAATAGCGATCAAAATCGAAGCGGGATGCATCGCGAGGAAGATCGGCGGGATTTGGCTCTATTTCAATGACGATTTTTCTTCTAGGCAAGAAAAAAATGAAATTCTTAAAAACTGCCTTAAGCCCATGCAAAATCTGTTCCCCAAAATCGGGAGAGCGGCCCGTCAGAGCGCGCGAAAAAGAGCTTCCCCATAAACCGGT
The DNA here is from genome assembly GCA_964477585.1 of uncultured bacterium. Lineage (GTDB taxonomy): Bacteria > Chlamydiota > Chlamydiia > Chlamydiales > SM23-39 > CAYZHU01. The sequence goes on along the minus strand of CAYZHU010000262.1, from coordinate 757 downwards.
GATCCGGATCATCGCAACATTGGCATCGGGGCAATCGTGGATCAGTTGATGAGCTGCAGAGGCGCCTCCTAAAGCTTCTTTTCCACTGGTTTTTATCCGCCCAGCTGGATAAAGGAGAAAACTTTCCCCTTTTTTCAAACCCTCAGCAATTTGGATCATGGCCTGATTGGCCTGATTAACTTTAAGCTGGTTCACAGAAGAAGATAAGTCTGGGATCAAGACCGCTCTGACCCACTTTAACCATGAGCGGATCAAGGGGTGGCGGATTGCATATTCCACAGCGAGAGGTCTGAGCCGAAACCGGGGCCAAAGGAGCAGCAGGAGGATGAACGATTCAATTTCAGAAGGGTGGTTGGGCATGAAAAGGATGCCCTGCTTTCGATTGAGCCGCTCTGGAGTTAGGGATTCCATTCCTTTCACTTCAAGCGAATAGCGAAGGGAGAGCAGAGCTCTGCAAACTAAACAGAAAAGTGCCACCGCCATTCTATTCCCTCGAGAAAGGTTTTGATCTTGCCAAATTTAGCAGTTCTTCAACTTTAAAATAAAGGATGAGGACTCAGATGCGGTTAAAGGGTCGTACTGTAAGTTGACAAATCACAAATGTGGAAACAAGGAGCATGAATTGGATCAAGCAAAGGGCTCTGCAATTCGTTTTCTTCGCCACTTCTAACTGTCTCTGATCCTGCGTATTGCCACGACCTGGAGGAGAAGTCATCGATACAGAACTTCGCTCCGCTTGAAGAAAAGCTTCTCTGGG
>CAYZHU010000261.1:0-1779 GCA_964477585.1 uncultured bacterium | reverse complement strand
CCAGATCGTCTCCAGCTTTATGAAAATGTCGATTTCACCTCTTCGCAGCCCTACAAGAAAGTTCTCCGTGTTTATAAGAGAGAGGGAAAAAATCACGCTAAAATCACCACTTATCATCCGAACGGTTCGCTTTGGCAATATTTGGAAGCTCAGGAAATGCGCGCGAATGGCGCTTATATGGAATGGTATTCCAATGGCCAGCTCCGCATTGAAGCACATGTAATCGGAGGGACTGCGGATGTATCCTTGGGATCGCAGCAAGATTGGCTCTTCGATAGCGTCAGCAAAGTCTGGGACGAACAGGGCAATCTGATCGCTAAAATCCCTTATCATAAGGGAATGTTGGAAGGTCCTAGCATTTACTTCCATCCATCCGGGCAAATCGAAAAAGAAATTCCCTATTTAAAAAATGCGATCGAGGGAGAGGTTTTTGAATTCGCAGAGGATGGAAAACTAAAATCGAAAGCTAAATATAGAAAAGGAGTGAAGGAAGGGGCCAGCTTGGGTTTTTTCCCAAATGGCAAGGCAGCCTGGATTGAAGAATTTTCAGATGGGCTTCTCCTCAAAGCATCTTATTTTAGTTCTAATGGCGATCTCGTTTCAGAAATAGATAGCGGGAGTGGTTTTCAAGCTGTCTTCGACGGGGAATTTCTACTCATGCTAGTTGAATACAGGTATGGTTACCCGGAAGGAAAAGTGCAAAAGTTTCTTCCTTCGGGAGAACTCCAACTCTCCTATCAACTGAAAAAGGGGAAAAAGCAAGGAGAGGAAATCGAATACTATCTTGCCTCGGAGCGAGTGGATGGGGGAGTGCATCCTCTTCCTAAATTGTCCATTCATTGGCATGAAAGTTCTATCCATGGAACGGTAAAAACCTGGTACAACAACGGTCAGCTTCAAAGCCAGCGCGAATTTTGCCGCAATCAAAAGCTGGGCCCATCAGTCTCTTGGTACCGCGATGGCTCGCTCATGATGGTTGAAGAATATGAAGAGGACCGCCTCGTGAAAGGCCAGTACTTTAAAATGAACCAACGCGATCCGATTTCATCGATTATCAATGGAACGGGAACGGCCTTCCTCTACGATGAACAGGGCATTTTTTCGCGCAAAATCAATTATTTGAAAGGAAAGCCCATTGATCCCGAAAACTGAATGGCGCAAAATCCTCCTCTTGAGACGCAAAGCCCTCTCGCTCCATAGGCGAGAAGAGGCATCCGCTTTGCTGCGAGAAAAGCTGCATCATTCAGGCAGCCTTCTCTCTTTTTCTCCCTTCAATTCGGAAATCGATGTCCAGCCTTTGAATGTTCTTTTAGCGGCTGAAGGGCGTCTTTTTCTTCCTCACGTAGAAGGATCTTCTCTAGTTCCCTATCGCGTATGCGACATCGAAAAAGAACTGATTCTCTCTGCTTCGGGAATCTGGGAACCCAATCCGCTTCTTTGCGCAAAAGCTTCTCTTTCCGAAATCGATTGTATTTTAGTGCCTGGCCTTGGTTTTGACCGGGACCGGTTTCGACTCGGCTATGGGAAGGGGCATTACGACAGATTTCTCGCGCAAACAGATATCCGTTCGATCGGAGTTGGCTTTAAAGAGCAAAGAATAGAGGAGCTTTTGCCGAAAGACTCCTGGGATCTTCCCGTCAAAGAGCTCCTATTAACCTAAAACCATTGAGGGAATTGCAAAACCCCTCCTTGGTCGTGGCTTTGAAAAAGAATGACGTCGCTGACGCTCGAGCTCAGTTCGTGAACGGAACAGGGATGTGAAAACATGCCCGCTATTTA
>CAYZHU010000260.1:0-1800 GCA_964477585.1 uncultured bacterium | reverse complement strand
TCCTTCAAAAGAGAAATTTCCCTATGTCCATTACTTTTTGTAATCGAATGAGGAAACCAAAAATGCAAAAAATCAGGCAGATCTGATGGCTCTTGTAGGTAGTTCCCTTCAGACAATGAAAGAGGCTGAAGAGTTATGCCAATCTAGGCAAGATCGGGCCAATTTGGGAAGCATGGAGCCTGTCTTTAACCCTTACTTCGACGCCATCTCGGCCCATCTCAAACTGCGGCATAAGCATCTCCTTCCTGGATTTCAGATCCGGAGAAACGCTATAGCCAACAAAATCGCTTTATGGCTTCAAAAACATCAAGAGGTCCTTGCACCGCTGGCAGAGCTTTTTGCAAAGAACCGGCTGAATTTGATGCGCGGCGACTGGACTTTCAGAAAATTCGCCTTGGGGAAAATCAGACCCCATCTGAACGGAGTTCATGGAGCGATTACGAGCGATTTCAATACAAAGAGAGCGGAAGCGTTCGAAAAAATGAAAGGGTGGATTGAGAGAAACCCGTACCTACTTGCAGATTTTCACGAGTGGCAAGTGAGCGAACTCGCAAATCTGTTAGCAAGAGCTCCTCTCATTCTCTATACGCGGATCGATCTCCTCTTAAATGATGACCCTCTCCTGGAAGAATTCAAAGGCGTTCGAGGAGATGAGGCCCAATTAATCCCTTGGCTGAATAAACAGGACCAAGTGGTCCGATTTCTTCAAAGGCTCCTTTCTAAAGAAACTCTTGAATTGATGGAAGCTGATGAGATCTTTAAAGCTTTTGCATTAGATAAAATCGACGCCTATCTAAAGGGGATCGGTCCCGATCGGATTCTCGAAGCCAATTTCCAAAAGAATGTTCAGCCTTTTTTTGAGACCTATCCTGAAATGTTGGAACTTCTCGCCACTCTCAACAAGCAGGATGTCCTCTTACTCCTTGGGGAAGTCTCCCCTTTTAGAGGGATCTTCTATCAAACTATTGAAACTTTCCTCCGAACCGATCACCCGCATCTCATTGAGGAATGGGAAACGTTCCGGACGGACTCGCTGGCGAATTTGCTCCCCTGGTTTCAAGTACACCCCGAAGCGCTGGATCCCGTCACCTCATTAAAATTCGAGGGTGTTAGACTCACAGTTGTTCCTCGCGCAGTTGCCTCACTCTCTTTTGCCAACCTCACAGATCTTTCTTTTGATGATAATGAGCTCTCCTTTTTCCCAGAAATTTTCTTCCGTAGCTGCCCGAATATCGAGCATTTTTCGATGATCAATAATCAAGTGGAACAGATCCCCGAAGTGACAGATCACTGGAAAAAAATCGTGACGCTCCGGCTCGATTTCAACCAATTGAGGGAATTCCCCACCCGTCTTGGATTCGGCTGCAAACAGCTAAAAGTCATTCAAGCTACACATAATCAGATCTCTTCATTCCCAAAAGGATGGATCAAAGGGATGAAAAACTTGCGAGTGCAGGACCATTTAGCAATCTACCTCGACTTCAATTGTTTAGGTAATTGCGCAGTGGAATTAAGAGAGCTTAGAAGCAAGAAAATTCCTGTAACCACTAGGGGGTTCGAGATGCCCACTAGTCTTTTCTAAATCTGGATTAAACTGGAGACAATAGAACACCGTCGCCTTTAAGAAAAGAACGTGCATGTCGAACTCGTTCTGGAATAGGGTTGGGTCGGCAAGGACTTGGGCAGAATAATGAAGGGGGACTTTGATTGTCTTCCCTTGGAAGATGATGCTCAAGGTCACATAGGAACCCTGCACAGCTTCAATAGATTGAGCCCGTTCGTCTCTGATTTTATCCACCT
>CAYZHU010000259.1:0-1803 GCA_964477585.1 uncultured bacterium | reverse complement strand
CGAAAAAGACTAAGCCCGCTCCACGTACAATTCCGCTCCAGCCAAAATCGCCAAAGTGCCCTGTATTTTCTGGAATAAAGGGAGTCCAGTTTTCGGTATTCACATGGGGAAAGCCTAAAATAATGAAAAGCACTACCGTGCAAAACTTAATGATGACCATGACGGTGTTAAAATGGGCCGCTGCTTTAATTCCAATGGTGATCATAACGCCGATAAAGAGGATGAGGAGCATAGCGGGCACATCCACGTAAGATCCGCTCATCGTCCACGATGTTCCCACATCATAATGAAAGGGCGATGAGGCAAAATCAGGAGAAATGTGAACGCCCCAATCCTTGAGAAAACTTTTCAGATAGCCCGACCAACCCGCTGCAACCGTCGAGGCGGAGAGAAGATATTGTGCCGTAACTGACCAGCCAATGAGCCAGGCAGGCAGCTCCCCAAGAGCCACATACGCGTAGGAATAAGATCCTCCTGCAATCGGGATTAAGGAAGAGAGTTCCGCGTAGCAGAGGCCCGCAAAGATGCAGATCGTTGAGGCAAGGACAAAGGAGAGGACGATTGCAGGACCCGCATATTCAGCAGCCGCTTTTCCTGTGATGACGAAAATCCCCGCGCCGATGATGGCCCCGATGCCGATAACAACCAGTTGAAACCACCCAAGATGGCGCTTGAGGCCATGGTGCTCTTCATCGATCTCGACGAAGTCAGCCTTTAGGGGCTTGCGGAGAAATAGCTTTTTACTCATATCCCCCATAAATAGCGAATCAATTGATTTATCACACCTTTATTTCTTGTGATTAATTTAAGTGCCTGGTTGTTAGTCGCTTATATTATAGTATAATTGTTGATTTAAATTAAAATTATTAGTATAATAGATGTATAATTTAATATGGAGACTAATATGTCAACGGTTAATCAGGTACAAAGTTCAGGAGAAAGGTTAGAATATAGCTTTCCTAGAACGATATTAAAAAAATCAAAAGTGATCGATTATGTACAAACAACAGTCGTTTTCCAAAAAAGCGATGGAAAAATGAGCGATCAAGAAAAGATCGAGTGTTTGGCGCTGGGGAAAAACCTGTTAGACTATCATGAGCTTGTTGCTGACTTTCCCAAGAATGTATCGATAGGCACAATATTGGAAACAGTTAGAGTGTCTTGCGAATTTATGGCAAAGCATAAAGACATAAGAATTGATAATTGGAACGTAAGTCACAAGTATTAATTTCAGTCTCTTAAGTTATCAAATTCGAAGGTAGATTCATCTGGCCTTCGGATAGCGATGGTCGTGACGTTTCTAGAAAAAACATGGATTCTCTTCTGCTCGACTCCATAGGGATTGTATCGCAAATCAATCTGTCTTTCGTGATTGTTGATAATCCCATGAAACAGCACATGAATGACCATGTCTGTATGATTGATCACTCTGAGATTTCTGCCCAACTCTTGTTGAGTTCCAGGAGCAAGGTCAAAGCTTAGTCTATTCACACCTACCATAGAATTTCCTTTAGTTCCTTAATGGGCCGGAGGGGGTAAGATTCGAGACTTGATTACTTGAACGGTGGTTTCGCTTTTCTTTCGAAGTTCAATGGTTCTTGTCTCTTTATCCAACTGAATTGCATCGAAGCAATTCATTGAAATAAAACTATATGTAAATCTTCTGAGAGTTCTGTTGAAAAAAAGACATACTCGTTCATCTACCTGATTGATGACTACAATGTTCTCTTCAAGATTTTGTGCTGTTCAAGGATCTAATTTATATATAAATTAATCTAGGTCTACTTCTCTGTATGTCATGAT
>CAYZHU010000258.1:0-1814 GCA_964477585.1 uncultured bacterium | reverse complement strand
TACGCTATCTCCCTGTGTATAGCAGTAAAGACACTGATACTGGTTTGCAAGATTTGGAAGCAAAGGGATTTATACAACCTCATGAAGATGTGACCTTGGATTTTGGTGCGGGCGTGCTACGGGAAAATTTCGTGAAATATATGACGTATTTCATGGATACAACCGCACTCATGCAGCAACTGACCGCGGAGGTTAAGCGCTTGCAGATTCCCGTGAAAAGGGAAACCATTCATTCTTTTTCAGAGGTGGAAGAAGAGGTGATTTTCAATTGTTGTGGACTAGGTAGTAAAGAACTCAATCAAGATGCGCTTATGATCCCTGTTCGGGGCCATTTGGTTCTTCTCAATACCGAAGCGGGCACGGCGCATATGGATTACATGATCTATACGAATGTGTATCAGAATGGAAAAGAGGAATATGTCTACATGTTTCCTAAAGCGGTGGCCGTTTCTTCTGAAGAAAAAGAGGGTATGGTCTGCAAGTCGGTCTTAGGAGGGACATTTATCGCAAATGCGGACCATCTGACACCGGAAGAGTTGGATCTGCTCGATGCTCAGGAATTCCAAAAATTGCTGGATCGCAACTCGATATTCTTTCATGGAACCGTGTACCCGAATAATTAAAGCAGATCAAAAAGTAGGAACTCTGTGTTATTTTCCGCTTGAATGGTAAGGTTCTTTTCCTTGGTTATGGCAACACCGTCGCCCTCGGTTACTGAGACGCCGTTCACATGGGCCTTTCCTCGGATCATCTGTATCCAGACGTTTCGATTTGCTATGGAAAGAGAACAGCTTTCGGCTTTTCGGAACCTGCCGAGATAGATTTTTGCATCCTGATGGATTTTTAAAGAATCGCCCTCTGCGGTGGGAGACGCAACTAATTTAAGCCCCTGGCTATGATTGGGGAATTTTTTTTGTTGGTATGATGGCTCGAGCCCTTCTTGATCAGGCTGGATCCAAATTTGGAGCAAGTGTACCGGCTGTTTTTTCGAAGGATTGAATTCGCTGTGTTCTATCCCTGTCCCAGCTGTCATGAGCTGGAATTCTCCCTCTGTGATTTCTGATTGGTTATCCATAGTGTCTTTGTGGGCTAATGCGCCACTGATCACATACGTAAGGATTTCCATGTTGTCGTGAGGATGCGTATCAAAACCCTTCGTTGGCACTACCACATCTTCATTAATGACTCGTAAAGAGTGAAACCCCATAAAATTTGGGTCGTAATAATTGCTAAAAGAAAACGTGTATTGCGTCGAAAGCCACCCATGATCTCCTTTCCCCCGCTCATCGCTTTTTCGCACAGCAATCATTTCGCCTCCAAAAAGAACTGTTGTAACTAAACACATAACTACTTTTTTCATCATGACTCCATGGTACCAGATTTTTCCATTTGCATGTCATATCATTGATGAGCTAAACTGTTTCCCAAAATTGGAGGAATGATATGGCAAATACAATTATTAGAGTGAGTGAGCACGAGTATGGGCTAGAAAGTGATCTGCCACCAACGCAACGAGTGGTTTGTGTAGGTTTTTTGGGTAAGAGAGCTTTTGTACAATGTACGGCAGATGCCAGAGTTGAGGATATTGCAACAGCCGCATGTGCCTTATGATGACATGGCGTGCGCGTTCAAATTTCTGAATAGCATAGACAATACAACGTTTAAGCCTAATGACACTATAACCGTAATGCCAAGAGGAGATTACATTCGAACTATATATGCCTTGTTTGGGCCTCAAGCAGCCAATTTTAGGCATAACGAACAGATCGCAGAATGGGTAAAGAGCGAATTTCCCGAGCAAGTACAGAAAAGCG
>CAYZHU010000257.1:0-1834 GCA_964477585.1 uncultured bacterium | reverse complement strand
AGTATTGATTTTTCTTTTTGCCGTTCAATCTCTCTTGGCAGCAGAAGGGATTGGGGGTTTTTGGAAAACTGTCAATGAAGAAGGGGTAGCGCAAGCTGTTATCGCTATTTACGAATATGAGGGGCTTTATTACGGCCGGATCGTCGGATCGTATAAGCAAGGGGTGATGAACGATACGATCTACACTCCGATTGTACGCGCTCCCGGCGTCGTGGGCCAGCCATTTTATAGCGGGCTGGACATCATTTGGTATCTGCAAAACCGAGGGATCAAATTCAAAGGAAAAATCCTCGATCCACAAAAAGGGCACGTTTACAATTCAGAGCTTTGGGTTGAAAATGGGAATTTGATCGTCCGAGGAAAATTCATGATGTTTGGGAGAAATCAAACATGGCTCGCGGCTACGCCGGATGATTTTCCCAAAGATTTTAAAATCCCCGACTTGACCAAATTTGTGCCAGAGATCCCAACACCTAATTAGAAATCCTTGCCCGTGCCCAATTAATGTTATTTCTGAGCCATCTTGACCAACAAGGAATTTATTAGACCAGAGCAGGAGATCTTTTTTCCCCTTTTAGGTTCGCTTCCCAGTTTTTGATATATTCGAGAAGCCGTTCCTTAGAAGGGTGTTTCTGAAGAAACTGGAGATTTTCCGGCTTGCTGCTCAAGTGGGCGAGCTTGGCTAGAAGATGGAGATGCCGCTTATCATCGCAGGCAAAGAGAAAAAAGAGCGTATGCACCGGTTTATTGTCGAGAGCGCCATATTCAATCGGCTTCTTTGGAAAGACCACCGCGATCACATCGAACGATTCTTGCAATAAAAAATCGCGAGTATGGGGAACTCCAATACCGTTCGAGAGAGCTGTTGGCATGAGCCTTTCGCGGTCGAGAAGAAGTTCCGTGATCACTTCAGCATCTAGATGGAGATCGCGGGCAATCTCTTTAACGCTTTCGCAAATCACCTCTTCTTTCGTCTCTCCAGAAATGTTGGTATATACCCCCCCTTTGTGGACAGCGCGATAAAGGCCAAATTGTTGGGTCCCAAGCCTCTCTTTTCCCGATTCCTGCGCATCAAAAGGAGACTCTCCCCCTTGCTTTAGATTTAAAACCCAGTTTTCGATTTCATCCCTGCTAAACCGGAACTGGTGATTCAGCCGATAGTAGGGAATCTTGCTATCTGAGATCCATCGGCGGATCGTCGTTTCGGAGACATTCAAAAGCTCAGCAACATCTTTTAGCTTTAAATCCATGGTTAACCCAAGTGTAATTAACCAGAAAATAGCAAATAGCGATTATTAAAATGAAGAAAAAAGTTCAGCTGCTTCTTGTTCGTTTTGGACGTTCAGCAACAGCTTTCTTAATTCTACATCTCGAATTGCAGAGGTAAGCAAAGATAGAATTTGGAGATATTCGGTCTGTTTCCCTTCAGGTCCGCCAATCATAAAAATGATTCGGATCGGCAGTTTATCAAGAGCATTCCAATCAAGCCCCTTTTTCTTTTGGATGGCAAGCGCGACAAAAAAGTCGCTGAATTCAGGCAGTTTTGCATGGGGAACAGCCACCCCCATCCCGATCCCAGTTGAGACCAGTTTTTCCCGATAGAAGATCGCCTTCCGGAAAGCCTCTTTATCGGGCAGCTTACCCTCTGACTCCAGCCGATCGATGATCGCATCTATTGCTTCATCTCGAGTCTCGACGTCAAGGAAGAGGATGAGCCGAGAATCCAGATAATCGAAGATTCTCATGTGCTCCTTCTTTTTAAAATAACGACAAATTCGTGCCAGAATTACCAAAACCGCCCTCGCCGCGGTGGGTTACTGAAAAAAGTTCATGA
>CAYZHU010000256.1:606-1863 GCA_964477585.1 uncultured bacterium | reverse complement strand
ATCATCGCCTTCCGTTCTCTTTTTTGCTTCTTCGATAGCTAAAGTAACGGCCGATTGATCGACTCTCATATCTGCTATGAGTGTCACTTTTTTCCGCTTTTCTCGAAATTGAGCAAAGGCTAAAACATCAATGGGACATCCGATAACCGAAAGTTTTCTGAGAGAGGGGCATCCATTCGTCAAATTGTTGAACCCCTGGACTGTAATCATCTCACATCCAGAGAGAGTGGTTTCTTCCAAAGCCGGCAATAGAGAGATTTCTCTCAATGTCCTGTCTGTAACATTTCCTGTAAGATGGACATGTTTGAGCCTTTGCCAAGCCATAAAGACCACCTTCTCAGGCGTAGTGGCCGTCGCGGGAATTTTTTTTACCCCTACAAACATTTCGCTCATTGTTTTAGGTGTTGCCAAGGGGATTCTTCCAATAAAGAGTTTCTCAGTCTCTTGGAGATGATGGAGATGGATCAATCCTAAATGACCTAACCCTCTGCATTCTGTGAGTCGAACTTCTTTCATATGAGGGCATTGATCAATGATAGCCATGAGAGAACTATCGGTAACAGTCCCTGTGAGATTGATCCCTTTCAATTCTACACCTTTGAGAAGGCTTCCAATGACATCTTCACTTGGGAGAGTGCTCGCATCCATATTTGGGAAAAATCGGGCGAAATTTTCATTGGATAAGATATTGGGCGCGTCGGGGATTTGAGGAGGAGGATCAAAAATGCGAGGAATTCCAGATCGAGCACTATCTTCATTATCAGCAGGCCCTATGATCACATTGATCGGGTTGATTATTCTATTTCTGTTCAACTCGTCGATTACCTCTTGATCGATCAATTCACATCCTTTGGCCATGATGGTTATCTGATGTTTCTTCTGTTGAGCATTTTTAAAAAGATACAAGTCCTCGGGATAAATTTTGCAAAGGCTCAAATCGATCGTTTCGATATTCTGACTTCCAGCCAATCTTCTTAAAGTGTTTTTTTCTATGGGATTGGCAGTGCTGAGACCAAATTCTTCGAACTGTTCTAATGGCAATGAATTGATGCCGATACTTGTCACTTGATCGCAACGCCGAATATTGACCGATCTCAAAAGTTTTAAGCGAGAAAGAGAAGCGACATCCGCATCGGTCAAATTAGGACATGAGGAGAACGTCGCGAATTGAGCATTGACAAATCGTTTAGCTAGAGCCTTTAATTCATTGCTAATTCCTGAAAGGAAAAAACCGAATCTTATAAATCTTTCAATTTC
>CAYZHU010000256.1:0-596 GCA_964477585.1 uncultured bacterium | reverse complement strand
CGAAAACTTCAATTTCATCCATATGCGCATAGATGGGTTCAACGGGAATATCTTCTCCATCGAAAGTGACTTTATCTACCCCTTTCTCTTTGGGTTTCCGTCCAGGAATTTTTGGTAAAAGTGTATTTATAACACTTGTACTAACTGTATCTCCGACCATTCTCGTTTTTGACACGACAGGCTCAACTTCTGACATAGAGGGGCCATCGACCAAAGGCTCTGGGAGCGGGTCAGTTTTCCCCTGAGCCGCCAATTCCAAAGCCCGCCTCATCTCCTTCAATGTGGCTTGCCCTATTTCGGTGGATCCATATTTTTCTTGCATCCCTTTGGGAACTTCAAAATGACTTCGATCTATTGAATTCCTTCTTTCCATGGCTACAGGAGCGAGAGGGTCTTTCTTATCATCATCAGGCTTTGATCCCCGCGGCGTTTGTGCCCGTGCATTGAGGACCTGAAGGGGGATCGCTTCTGGCCCTGCGCCTGGATTTGGCATAGTGGCAACCGGACTTTCTTTATCTGGCTCAGGCTGAGAGGCCTGAGCAGGAGGTTTTGCCACAACTGGAGCCGGAGTCGCTGCAGGCAGTGATGGAGGTTTT
>CAYZHU010000255.1:0-1878 GCA_964477585.1 uncultured bacterium | reverse complement strand
CAATGAGATGAAAAGGCAGAAATAGAAAGAAAAGCCGTGCGAGACCGAACCGAGGTTCCGTTCTCCGTGAAAATCAACGCAAAGACCAGATTTTTTCTATCTTGCCGCTGCCGTATGGCAGCGATCCTGCCGGCGTTTCGCCGATCCCTGTTTTGACATGTGTGTTTAAGTTCTGGGGACGGGGCAGGAGAAATGGGACTTCCAAGAGTGGAGTGATTCGAGGAGGGTCGCTTCGAAAGAGGAGGGGGGATGGTTGGAGCGGAGAATGAAGCCGATGGTAGACAGTTCGTGGACCTGCAATTGAGTGGTGGTGAGCTCATAAGAGGGGATTTTCAGTTTTTCAATCGCATTGATCGTATAATCATTGAAAGAGGGGGCGACTGCTCCTAGAAAATAAAGGAAGAATTTCCCGCTTTGGGCCGACTTCAACGAACAAACCTCTTCCGTGAGATCTTGGCGCACAAGATCGAGAAGAAGATTGAAATGGATTTTCAAGATCAAAGGATCATGGACGGTTTGCATGATCCCGGGACGGAGCGAGTAGAAGTAGTTTTCTAGGAGGAATTCCTGATCCTCCGTCATCAAGCCGACCGCTTTCCGGAGAAGATCGAGCGATTCGTCTTGTTTGAGGATCATCCCCCCGTTGTAGTCGCGGAATTCGCCGATGATCCGAGAGAGCTCCGTGACCACTTTCTGCCGCGCGCGGAGAAGATCGACCGAGTAATCTTGCCTGAAAAAGAGGGATTTTTTGAGATTCGCCCGAATGATCGCCCCTTCCTTCATGAGTTTATTCTTAAGACTCCCCATAATCCTGGTCTCATCGATGGAAAAATGGAAGGTGTGGTCCTTATTGGGAAAGAGGGTTTTCAAGGAGGGATCTTTTTTTAGGATAAGCCTTGCGAGAAGGACGGTGAAGGAAATTTCCGAATGGGTCTGTTTCTCATAATGGATGCTCACTTGAGGAAGATCGCGCACATATTTGAGCTGCTTTGTCAGGATGATCAGATTCCGGAGGAGCTCCTCTTCATTGCGGGGCATGAAGATGGGATGGACCCTATTTTCGATTTGTTTTTTGATCTCGTTGGGAAGATCTTTCCGTAGCGACCGGATCTCATCTGGTGTGAAAGGAGCAAAAGTGGGTTTTTGGATTTCCAAATAGAAAAGGCGCAATTTGTCATCACGCCGGTCTGCGATGAATGAGTCTGGAAAATAGCTGGCGTCAGGGACGATTGTTCGGATCGCATCGACGAGCTCTTTTTTGTCGATTTGCTCCATCCCATCTTTTAGGAGAGTGATCCCAATGAGAAGTCCTAGGATCTGTTTTGAATTGAGAAGAGTTGTCTTGAATAGTTTTATATTCAAATGGCGGATCGAGGGATTTTTTTGGATCGCATCTTGGAGGGTTTTCTTAAACAGGTAGTGAAGAGCGATAACCCGCGTGATATGGCGCGCTTGTCTATGAGAGGAGAATTGATCCCGAAATAAAACGGTAAAATGGGTCATCTCATAGAAGAGGTCCCGATCGAACGCCTTGGGGCGGCTCTGTCTAAGGTAGGCAATATTTTTCTTTACCTGATCGATTTTTTTTTCAGCGGTCAGCTTATGGAGGAAGCCTTGCATTTGATCGTGAAGGGTCCGATCGACCTCTGTTGAGGGAAGCTGCAGGAGCGAAGAGAGGTTTTCTTGGATGATCTTGTTTTTTTCTTCTAATGAAATGCTTTTAAGAGATGCGATGTAGCGGGCATGGTAAACGGCTTGGATATTGGTCTTCATCTCTTGAATGAGGCTGGGAAGGGTAGTTTGGATAATATTCCAATTTTCTTCTCTATCTATTTTTAGAGTTTCTTGGGCGATGTAGAATCTCTGGGCCTGACAATG
>CAYZHU010000254.1:0-1884 GCA_964477585.1 uncultured bacterium | reverse complement strand
AATCTCCATCTCTACTGCTACATCTAGTAACTCCCCCATATGGGAAATCCCATTCAACGTCATGCTTAAGATGATGGTGATTTGAAAAGGGATCATGAGAAAGAGGGTTTGTAATCTAGGCTTTGTACAAATAAAATAACTGCGAAAGAGGGAGAAAAAAGTTACAAGGCTAAGCAATAAATAGCCCCAGGTGATCGGCGCGTTAGCAAGTCTGAGGCCTCCTTTCGGAAACAGGAGGAGGAAGAGCCATAATAGAAAAATGATTTTCTGAGAGGTGAAAAATTTTGAGTTAAAACGGCCAATGCGGAAGGAGATCATTTGCGACATTTTTAGCCAGAATGAGAAATCTTAGCAAGAAAATGTGCTTTCGAGATATTTTAGATCCACTATGAAAGATGTGATAATAGCTGGTGCAGGACTTGTTGGATTGGCAACTGCCTATCAACTGCTTAAGATAAGGCCCGATCTAAAAGTATGTATTTTAGAAAAAGAATCCGGGCCCGCTGCCCACCAATCGGGCCGTAATAGTGGTGTTGTTCATACGGGAATTTATTATAAACCCGGTTCGCTCAAGGCGAAGAATTGTATCGAAGGACGAAAAGAACTGTTGGCCTTTTGTGAAACGCAAGGGATCTCTTATCAGAAAAAGTATAAACTCATCGTCGCCATCCATCCTCGTGAGTTGGCAAAGCTGCGCGAAATCCACTCCCGTGGGGAGACAAATGGGGTCCCCGGAATCAAATTATTGTCTAAAGAGGAGGTAAGAGCAATCGAACCCAACGTCAACGCTTTGGAAGCTCTTTTTATTCCAGAATGTCACATCATTGATTATAAGCAGGTTGCTAACAGCCTTTGCAACTGGATTCAGAAACAGGGCGGAGAAATTGTATTCAACGAGCCGGTGATGGAGGTTAGGGAAGGTACGGTCATCGGAAAGTCGAAAACCTATTCTTGTTCATTCTTCATCAATTGCGCGGGACTTCATTCCGATCGGATTGCCCGTTCTGCTTTAGGCAAAGTAATGCATCAAATTCTCCCATTTCGCGGAGAATACTATGAACTAGCGCCCGGCAAAAGGAACCTAGTGCAAGGGCTTATCTATCCCGTTCCCGATCCCAAATTCCCGTTTCTCGGCGTTCATTTAACGCCGATGATCAATGGGAAAGTGGAGGCAGGGCCAAATGCCATTTTAGCCTTTGCCCGAGAAGGATACCGAAAATCCGATTTCAACTGGAAAGATGTGAAGGAGATCCTTTTCTATCCTGGTTTTTGGCGGATGGCGTATAATTACTGGCAAGCGGGTGCGTATGAAATGGTCAGATCCTTCAGTAAACAGGTATTCTTGCGCGATTTGCGAAGGCTCGTTCCTGCTATTGACGAAAAAGATTTATCTCCTGGAGGAGCTGGTATTCGGGCTCAAGTGGTAACTCGCGAAGGAAAACTATTGGACGATTTTGCTTTCCTACGCGAACATAATTTCCTCCACGTCTTGAATGCTCCATCTCCTGCAGCAACCGCCAGCTTCTCCATTGGGAGGACTCTGGCAAAAATGGCACTCAATAAGGAATAAAAATGTCGAAAAAAGCATTGATCACTGGAATCACGGGACAAGATGGTTCCTATTTAGCAGAACTGCTGCTCGAAAAGGGCTACTCTGTTCACGGTCTTGTCCGCCGTAGTTCCCTTTCTAACCTCGATCGAATTTGGGGTCTGTGCACTGATCCGGCAAATCGGAGTCGGTTTTTCTTACATGAAGGAGACTTGAGCGATTCTTCTAGCTTGAATCGGATCATTGAAAAAGTCTCACCAGATGAAATCTATAATTTAGCTGCCATGAGTCATGTGAAGGTTTCCTTTGACATGCCCGAATATACGAGATCGGAA
>CAYZHU010000253.1:0-1956 GCA_964477585.1 uncultured bacterium | reverse complement strand
GACGTGGTCGTCCCCCCGAGCTGGCTCCCCAACTGGAAGGGGCTTCGCCTCCGGGAAAGACACTGGAAGAAATTCATCACACTTAATAATGTAATTAAAAGATTCAAAAACAACGTTTTATGCAATTAAGTGAAATTAAACTTTCAATCATGTAACCTTACGTTAAGGTGACTATTATGAAAGACCTCCCTCATCACATGAAAAAGTTGAATCGACGGGTAATCCGTTCGATGCACCGCGAAGAGCTGGAAGAGGAGCTTCCCGATATCCCTGTATGGACAGATTCGCCCCGAGAGAAGAAGAAGAAAGCAAAAAATAAAATGAAGCAAGAGACCCTCTCTCGCCCTTCTTCTGATCGGACTCCCGAAGAGCGGAATAAGATCATGAAAAGCGGCCGGGTTCCTATCTTTGATCGGAATAATGCCAAGCCAAAACACGCTCGGGCCAGCAAGAAAAAAACCCCTAGAATCTAACGATCTAGCGGGTTATCATCTTGCCCATGCGGATCGCCCATATCTCTGACTTTCACTACACCCACCTCACTTGGAATCCCTTCCGTCTTTTTTCAAAGCGGATCTTTGGCCATTTGAATTGGCTTTTCCTCCGTAAGAAGCACTTTTTTGAGGAGCAGCTGGAGCCCCTTCCCGCCCTCCTCCAAGAGCTCAAAGTCGACCTCGTCCTTCTGGGGGGTGACTTCACCACCACGGCCCTTTCCGAAGAGTTCCAGAAGGCCCTCCGCTTTCTCAAGAAGGTCCAGCAGCCCTGGATCGCCATTCCTGGCAACCACGACCATTACACCTTCCGTTCCTACAGACAAAAACACTTCTACCGCCATCTGACGAACAAGCGGAAAGAGATCGTCCATCCGGTTGAATTTTTCACTCTCAAAGATCATGCCGTCGAGGCGCACAAAATCGCTCCCGGCTGGTGGACCATCACCCTCGATACCTGCCTCGCCACCAACCCCTACTCTTCCCAAGGCCTCTTCTCCGAAAAACTCGAAGCCTACCTCACCGAGGTCCTTACGCTCATTCCTCCCGAAGATTCGATCCTCCTCCTCAATCACTACCCCTTCTTCCAAAACGATGAGCCCCGCCACAACCTCCAAAGAGGCCCTGCCCTCGAGCAACTCCTGCAACGCCATCCCCGCATCCGGCTCTATCTCCATGGCCACACCCATCGCCACACCATCGCGGACCTGCAAGAGAGTAACCTCCCGATCATCCTCGACAGCGGCAGCTGCTCCCAAGGGCGCAAGGGAGCCTGGAATCTCATCGACCTCAAGCCCACCGGCTGTACCATTTCGACCTATCGATGGGATCACACCTGGACCAAAACCCGTACAGAAGAGTTTGCATGGAAACGGAAGTAAGCGACACAGAGGTTAAGCCCTGGTTTGATGATGGTCTTCGTTTCAAGTGCACAGGTTGCGGCAAGTGTTGCACCGGCCCATCGGGCTACGTCTATCTATCGAATCAAGATCTGACCAACCTCTCCGCCCACTTCAATCTCACTGAGGCGCAATTTACGCAAAAGTACACCCGCTTTGTCGATGGGCAATATGCCCTATTGGACAAGCCAGGTTCAGATGATTGTCTCTTTCTAAAAGACAACAAATGCTCGGTCTATGAAGCCCGTCCCTCGCAATGTCGTACCTACCCTTGGTGGATTGGCAATCTGCGCGATTCAGCCGATTGGGAAGAGGCGGCCAAGCGTTGTGAGGGGATCAACCATCCCGATGCGCCGCTCATCCCTTCTCTCCTCATCCAAGAGCAGTGCCTTACCTATCTCGACAATCTCCTCGACCAAAACTTCGATCTATAAATTCTCTGCGTCCTCTGCGCCTCTGCGGTGAATTTTTAAATCCTGTCGCAAAACGCTATGCCAGGCAATGTTCGCTGTCCGGGTTAGAAAAATAACCGCAGAGGCGCAGAGGACGCAGAGATCGCAGAGGAA
>CAYZHU010000252.1:0-1967 GCA_964477585.1 uncultured bacterium | reverse complement strand
TACCTCTTCTTGAACGAGGAGAGCTGCATACAGCGCTTCTTAAAACGATACTTCGTCGTATTCTTATACCATTTCAAGAAGCGGGCATTGATACCCTTGCGCTCGGCTGTTCACATTTTCCCTTTTTAGAACCACAGATGCGTCATATACTTGGTTCTCAGGTTAAACTATTGGATTCAAGTAAGGCAATTGCTAGGCAGGTAAAACGGGTGCTAACCAATAACCATACCACAGCCTCTCATCTCGAGCCATCATATAGGTTTTTCACCTCAGGTGATGTGTTGCAATTTGAACGGGTTGCCGCTATGCTGGTTGGGAAACGGTTAGAAGGAAAAATAAGAGGAATAAAGAGACTATGATTGATTTCAAAAATAAGCGTATTGGCATAGTGTTAGGTTGAGTTGAGGGCACTGCGAGCGCAGCTTATGCAGCCTCCAAAGGCGCACAAGTAACTATACTTGATGAGAAGGATGCCAAAGACTATCTTTCTGACCTTTTATCCTACGATATGTTGATACGAAGTCCAGGGATAGCGCCTTTTACAAAAGAACTGGTCATTGCACAGGAAAAAGGTGTTCTCATTACTTCCCAAATACAGTTGTTTCTTGAGTCATGCCCCTGTCCTGTTATTGGGGTAACTGGTACAAAAGGGAAGGGAACAACCTCCTCCCTTATTTATGAAATGCTGAAGATTGAGGGATTTGATGCGTATTTGGGAGGCAATATCGGCAAGCCGCCATTTGATTTTTTGGACACACTAACTCCTCAATCATGGGTTGTTTTGGAACTATCCAGTTTCCAGCTCATGGATATAACCCGTAGCCCGTATATAGCAGTCATGCTTATGATAACCCAGGAACATTTAGCTCCAGATCGAAAAGATCAAACGCATCAGACGTATCACAGGGATGTTATGGAATACATTGACGCAAAGCGAAATATCCTCCGATTCCAAACTCCAGAAGACTATGCTGTTCTCAACCATGATTATCCAGCCACAAACGAATCAGATGTGCACGCCCTCGGTCACGTTTTTTCTGTAAGTCGGGAGCGAGAGATACATGAAGGGTGTTTTGTTCGAGACGAAGCAATATGGATTCGAAAAGATGGGAAAGAGCAAAAAATTATTGATACAAAGGATATAAGAATTCCAGGTAGGCACAATTGGGAGAATGCTTGTGCAGCCTCCAGATCAGCGTATCTTGCTGGCGTATCGACTGAGTCTATTAAGACAGTACTTGCGACGTTTCCTGGGCTTGAACACAGACTTGAGCTGGTGGAAGAATTTAGCGGTGTGAAGTACTACAATGATTCCATCTCAACAACACCAGAAACCGCTATTGCGGCAATTCAGACCTTTGACAATCCAGAAATCCTTATTTTAGGTGGCGCGCACAAAGGAAGCGATTTTGGAGAACTTGGCAAGAGTATAGAGGACGCGAAAAATATCAGGGCAATTATTGGTGTTGGAGTGGAGTGGTCACGAATCAAATCACAAATCAGAAATCCCAAATCTCAAATCCAGATTATTGAAGGATGTAAAAATATGGAAGAGATTGTGCAAGCAGCAGCAAAGGTTGCGAAACCCGGTGATGTGGTGCTTCTCTCGCCAGCTTGCTCTTCGTTCGATATGTTCACGAATTACAAAGAAAGAGGAGATCAGTTTAAGGAATCGGTTGAGAAACTAGATGAATAGTGCATTTCAGTTTCAGGTTTTGGCAAAGGATAAGAGTACGAATGCAAGAGCAGCCAGACTCTTTACGCCTCATGGTATCATTGATACGCCAAATTTCGTCGCAGTTGGTACGCAAGGGTCAGTTAAATCTTTATCCTCGCAGGATCTAGAGGCAATTGGTTCACAGATTGTTTTGGCCAATACGTATCATCTACATCTTCGACCAGGGGAGGAAATAGTAAGAAAGCTTGGTGGGTTGGCACAATTTATGGGCTGGAATGGTCCAACCATG
>CAYZHU010000251.1:0-1983 GCA_964477585.1 uncultured bacterium | reverse complement strand
AAATCACCTCTTAAATATAGCATCGGCTGTACAAGAGCCAGTTCAACCTTATTGTATTTAGTCAAATTAGTAATAAATTCGTTCAATTCTTTAACATAGAATGGATCGATATTTCCGTAATGAAGCCAAGTGGAACACTGATAAGAGGCTGCCTTATAAACGCTGTCTGAGCCGATATATTTATAGGAAGCCCAAGACATATCCCCTTGAAAACCACTGAAATAAACAATCGGGACCCAATTGGAATAGCCTTTATAAAACTCCACAAATTGTTTCATTCGATCAGGTCCATATCCGTGCGTAACCACTTCTACCGAGATCACTTTCTTGCAAGAATCTAAGCAATACTTAGTCGAATAACCCATGCCAAATTCAAGCATGGATTTGATCTTAAATCGCTCGAATATCTCTTTCAGACAAATAACATGGCTCGTTCCTCCTCGATCATCGTTGCCCTGGAGAAGCCACTCGAAAGTAATATCCGCAGGCTTTTCAAACTTATCTTCCTTAGAAAACAAGAGCGATGTAAGAGCGACTAAAAAAATAAGAGCTTTCATTAAATTTGCCTCAAGCTTTCAATCAAACTTTGATACTCAGGCTTCTTCGCAATCCAAACAGTCGTGCCAGGCACATGTCCAGAGCTGAGCTTGAGAGAGAGATAAATCTCCTCATAATTGTCAGGGGTTTCTACTCTTACGTACCCATATGAGTTCTCTCTCCCATCTATGCGTGAATTGGTGTCGAGAGCCACAATGATAGGTACTTTATCGAAAAGAAGTTGGACTAAATCGCCTCTCAAATAGAGAATCGGGTGCACAACAGCCACTTCAATCTTATTATACTTTGAAAGATTTGTTATAAACTCATTTAACTCTTTCACGTACAGGTCATCAACTTCTTTATAGTGTTTTGAAGTCACACATTGATAACTGCAGGCTCTATACACAGCGTCGGAACCGATATATTTATAGGGAGCCCAAGTCATATCCCCCGGAAAGTCTGAGAAATAAGCGATGGGGACCCAATTGGGACAGTCCTTATAAAATTGCACAAATTTCTTCAGACGGTCTGGACCGTATCCATAAGTGATGAATTCTACAGAGAGCACTCTCTTGCAAGAGTCCAAGCAATATTTCGTCGGGTAGCCTACTCCAAATTCGAGGAGAGATTTAACTTTGATCTTATTGAAGATTTCCTTCAAACACGCGACGTAGCAGCACCCGCCCGTATCATCCGAAGCAGTAGCGAGCCATTCATAGGTAACTTCATCTGCTTTTTGAAAGGGATGTTCTTCTGCAAAAGATGGGGCAATAGCGATTAACATCAAAAAAAATAGATTCTTCATTTCATTCCTTTCTTTAAATAATTGGGTTCACCGTTGTCCGAAGATGCTTGTGGTGAGTTAGAAACAATATCATCGGTGACAGTATAAAGATTGATTCCTGGAGGCAAAATGTATTCCATATCATAGGGGAAAAAAATCTGATGAGCATAGAAAAATTCCAGGAGTTTCTCGATCCCGCCTCTTCGAATAATCATCGAGTGGGCTCCAGATCTGGCGCCAATTTTGATGAAATGAGGACTAACCTGATTTTTTAATGCGTAATCATTGTCTCCGAAAAAATCGGGTCTTCTTCCCGCCCAGTAAGTGGTTACATATTGGCCTTTAGAATTTCGAATATCCCGATCGGTAAAAAGGACATCCCAATTCTCTGGCCCCACAAGCCGATCTAGTTTTTCAATCACATCTGAAACGAGTCTTGGATTGCCCATCACATCGATGTCATCTTCCATCACCCAGATCGTCTTATACCCGGAATCATAAGCATCTTGAAGGACAGAGATATGGCTGAGAGCGATGCCAATGGCTCCCCTGGACATGCAGTGGCAAAAATAGGTTTTCCCAAACTCAGAAATCTGTTCATGGCTTGGCTGAAAATTCAGATCCATCGGATAACAGGTCCCTAAAAACCCTCCCATCAT
>CAYZHU010000250.1:0-1985 GCA_964477585.1 uncultured bacterium | reverse complement strand
CAGTATTTTCCAACTCGACCACCGATCGCATTCAAGCAGCAACCTTCAATGGAAGCTCTTGGTCTTCTGCCACTGATCTTTCAGATGGATCGGTGACTCCGTTCTTTCCCCAAGTTTCTTTGAATAATTTGGGAGACGCCATTGCTATATGGTCCCAGGGTAGCCCCGGCCCCGTTCAAGTTTCCATGCTCAGTGGGGGAAGCTGGTCTTCAACGACCACTTTGACAAATTTAGGAGATCTAGGTACAGACCCTCAAATAGCACTCAATGATTCTGGAAATGCCCTCGCAGTCTGGACGCTTACTAGCGGTCCAAACACCCTTATTCAATTTTCTTTTTTCAATGGAACCAGTTGGTCCTCTCCGGTGGATATTTCGGGCCAAGATGCTTCCGACCCCCAACCCGCATTGAATTCTTCCGGCACAGGCGTTAGCATATGGGCTCTTTTCGACGGATCTTCAAACATAATCCAAGGAACCACCACCATTGATGGCACTACCTGGACTTCTCCCGTCAATGTCTCGAATACTATGGAAAACGATGAAGTGCCAGATTTATCTCTCGGTAATTCTGGGTTCGCTGTCGCTGTCTGGACAAAGCACGCCAGCAGCACGATCCAAGAAAGCCACACCCAATTCGGAACAAATCCTCCCGGCCCTGCCACTGGAATTACTGCAACAACAATCAAGAATCGCTTTGCTTCTCAAACCGATTTGGTAAAAATCATCTTTTGGGATCCAAGCCTTTCTCCCGACCTTCTTTTTTATCGCATTTCTCGCAATGGAACCCCTATTGGAGAAGTTCCTCCTCAAGGACCTTTGGCGTTTAGCGACCACAACCAGGCTCACGCGCCCGACACATATACCGTCGTTACAGTGAGTATTACCGGTGAAAGCACCCCCATCTCCATCGTCGTCAAATAGCAGTAGTGCCACCTACGATGACGAGATTTTCCCAAGGTCCTAAAGTCTTTATCTTCGCCTTTTGAAGAACTGTATTTCTCGCTCGTGTTGTACCGCTGCTGCCCGAGTGGCGAAGGTGCCTAAGTTTCTCCGTTTTCCCGTCTTTGGATTCTTGCTGCGAGAGTAGAGGCGATATTTCCCTGAAGGGAGTTTTCTGATCATCGAATCCTCCTGATCTCTACATATCTCGCAGATCAACGATTCAGAAAGGAAAAAAATCGGGAAATATTTTCCTTTATCGGGCCAATCACTGCGGCAAAGTGGTCTTCATACGCCGCGGAAACTCGATCGACGAACCTGTTCTCTTGAGAGAGCTTTCTCTCCTCAGAATCCTTTCTTAGGCTCTGAAGAATTTCTTGATTTTGCCTTAGCAAAACAGCCATTTGGTTATTCTGAATTCTCAATTGGGCATCAAGAGCGTTTGCTCGAGCAATCGCCCTCTCGAGTTGCGCTGTAAGCCCCCGAACTTGTTCCCTTTCTTGAGCTACTTGATTCGCAAGAGCTTGGTTTTCTCCTCTTACAGCATTGATCTGCCCTTCTAAAAGAACTAGCCTTTGCTCTAATCCCTGAATGACCCCTAATTTCTGATCGACGAGCGCTTTGAGTCTTTGGATCTCATCTCTCGCACCTCCGAGCTCGTGAATTAAGTTTTCGTGTTGCCCCCTTTCCTCGAAGAGCTGATTTTCAACTCGGTGAACTTCTTCATTCCTCCGTCCTCTTTCTTGGGCAAGCTCCAATTCGAGCTCTCGGATATGGTCCGCCAAAAATTGCCTTGCATCATTTTGAGCTCGAGCAGCCATATTAAACCCCCACCACCCGTTGCCAATTGGCATGGAACGCAAATGCTTTGGACACTCGATTCAGTATTTCGTCTATTTCCCTAAGGATTCGCTCAGCGCTTGCCAATGCTATTTCTGCAGAAGTCCCCTTGGTCTTTTCTTTTGCAGCTTTCAAATTACCCCTTGCTCCCTCGAGTTGACGAAGAAGAAGAGGCAAGAGCTGCTCGATATCGTCATTAAGAGC
>CAYZHU010000249.1:0-2000 GCA_964477585.1 uncultured bacterium | reverse complement strand
CTCCTATGCTAGACTTGGTCTATGAAAAAGTCAACTGCTCTGAGAAGAGGTAGAACTGGTAAATTATACATCCAAACATTCAATTTCTAAGTTGGTCAACTCCCTAAAAGGGGTTTCTTCTCGAATGATTAGAAAGCAGAACTATCCCTTAATACAAAATGCTCTGAGGCTGTGAAAAAATTGAGACATCCACCGATTTTTTCGTCGTCCATTTGATAAAATCTATTTCTATACTGCAAGATTTGCGACAGCCGAGGCGGCATTTGAAGCGAGAGATTGATCAAAAACGGAAACGGGTTCGCTAGGTTTTGTGTCGAGGACGCCCTGCATTCCCCAAGTAGCGAGCGCGCGGGAGCAATGGGGGCCGATGATGAAACCATAAAAAGATTCGAAGATCTTCATCACTTCATCCACAACCTCTTTTACTGTGGTTTTTATAGCTTCCTCTTCCATATTTTGCGCTGCATTGTAGGCTAATTTCGCTCCTCCGGCAATCCCTGCCAAGCCGGGAAGGAGATTGGCGGCAACTCCAGCAAGAGCAGCTCCTCCTGCTACGTTGACAGCAGCTCCCATTCTGCCATTATCGTTGGCGAGGGCGCCTAGATTATTCACGGCGAGGTTGGCTGCAGCCCCTAAGGCAAGCGCTGGGACTGGGCCGAGAACTAGGCCTGTAAGACCGGCAAGCGTCCCAGCTATGTAGGGGAGGTGTTCCGGATTGATTTTGACGGCAGGGGCCCTTTGGGCATCTGCTGCGGCTTTTTGGAGTTGTGCTATTAACTCCTCTGCCTGAGCTGCTGTTTGCGAGAGTTCTCTCTGTTTGTCTTTTCTTAAGTTCTGATATTGGGCAATTTTTTGGACAATCCGTGGATTGAAGTGATGGAGCGTTTTATCCACATCTCTATTTGCCGCGTTGTTCCTCTCATTTGCAGCCGCATAGATTTGCTGCAACTTTTCTGTTAACGGCACCCAAATTTCTCTTTGGAAATCGATTCCAACAGGGTTCTTTCCATAGTCTTTTATTCTTTTGATGAATTGTTTTAGCGCTGGTTGATCTTCTGCGGGAAGTAAAGCGAGAGCTTCTTTGATTTTAGTATCTTTTAGATCGAACCCTTCAGGGAAAAGCCTGTTCCTTTCAGTTCTATTATGTTTGCATTGTTCATAAGTTGCCAATTGAACTAGCAAACCTGGATCAGACTCCTCTTGAGCAGAATCATCAGAGCGCAGATCGGTTTTCTTGGCAGGGTCAACAAAGCAGGGATAGAGGTCCTTTAAGCTCATTAAAATCTGTTCTTCCCGTTCGATCCGCTCAAATGCAGCAGGAGCATCTTTTTTAGAGGAAGAGAGTTCTTCGATCATTGTGCTAAGTTCGGTCGCTATTTCCGGATCTTTTTTAAAGTGCTTCTTGATCTCGCTTAAGGAAGATTTCATTTTCGGGATAAGATCGCACAAATGCAATGGATTTAGTTTCGAGATTGCGTTCATTTGGAGCTGGATCGCCTCTAAGGCTCTTTCGATTTTCAAACTGGAGGTGTATTTCACCTGAGACACAAGAAGATTGGCTATCCGGTTCATCAAATTTGCTGATTTTTCATAAATGAGAGCTAAAGCCTTGTCGATCGCTTCTTTATCTGCAGGGGCAAGTCCTTCTAGTTCCCTTTGCGCTTTCGCTTGATTCGCAAAGGTTTTCAACTTTTCGCTCAGTTCAGAGATGAGAGGCTGGAGCTCTGCAATTTCATCGGGATTCTCTGAATCGATATTTTGTTTTACCGCAGGGATTTTTTCTTTGATAAATTGGAAGGTTTGTTCCGCATTCTGTTTCTGTTTTTCAAAGGATCCATCGGCAACTTCCTCCGTTTTTTCAGAACGGGGGGGCAGTTTTTTAGCGGCGTCTTCTACGATCAAACTAAATACGGCCCGAGCATCAATTGTTAGGTATTCCTTTTCACCAATATATTATTGCTCCAGCTTGTCCCAGCAACCCTAATCTTATGGAGAGCCTT
>CAYZHU010000248.1:0-2022 GCA_964477585.1 uncultured bacterium | reverse complement strand
GCGCTTCTTTTGTTTGAGGTCCATCGAGTTCAGCTAAAATAAAGTCTCTGAGCAAGTTTTGATCGACTGTGAATAGGAGATCGAGATAGATGTCCTGCCAATCTTTACGGATCTTTTTCGTCTGCTGCAAAGTTCTCTTTTGAAATCCCATCACTTCGATGCTGCGGATCACATCAGGAGCTGCTTTTAAATCAGCGACAAGCGCGCCGATCTGATCGGTGATTTTGGGCGCATTGAGGTCTTCGAGGAAAAAGAGGACTTGGAGCTTTTGGCTATCGTTCAATTGCTCTTGCGCCAAGACATCCTTAAATCGAGCATCCAAAGAGGCTTTGAATTCTGCATTCTTCAACGTCTCGGGGAAATCGCGCAAGAATGTATAAACCATTTGGATAGTGGCATTTACACTTGGCTTTGTCTCGAGGGCTTTATGGAGCGCTACTTCGTGCGGAACATCTTCAGCCAGCAATTTGAAAGGATCTTTCAATTCTTTGGGGCATTCGATTTTTGTGTCTTTTTTCAATTTTGCGCGGGCGGTCTGCCACCAGCGATTCCAATCGTCTGTCGGGATGACCAGATCGCAGAGCTCTTCTTTGATCTCTGCCGCGGTTTTGGGTCCCAAATCTCTCAATAGAAGACGGATCGTTTCGCTTGGATTTTCTCTTGCTTCTTTTTCCAATATGTCGGGATTGCCGAATCTGCGTGAATAGAAATGGTCAGGAGGAAGGGGAAGGAGCGTTTTGAAGGCCTTTTCGAAGGAAAAATGTTGGGGTCCGATCACATATTCGAACTCTAGGGTCAATTCTTCTCGAACCAAAGAGACGTCGATGATTTCACCTGTGCCCCAGCCGGTTGTATGGAAAACATAGTTCCCCTTTTTCATGTGGGTCAAAAGCTCGAAATTGCGGATCGCAGATTGGAACCGTTCCCGATTACGCAGGCCAATGAGGCGCATTTTTTCGGTAAAGAGAGGATCGTTTTCGTGCAGATTCTTCAAATACTCAGTCGCCAGATCAGCTAGCTCTTCGCTATTTGTCGTTTCTAGATCGAAAATCAAGCGGAGCGCTTTGTGCGCATGATCGCGGTCTTTAAGCTCTCTCCATAATGGCAAAATACGTTCAACGTGGATTCCAAAAGGTTTTGCCAGATCAGATGATTTGACACTTTCTAGGACAGCGACGATTTCTTCTCCGTCGGGCTGATCACCGTAGCAATACTCTTCCCAGATTTTGAGGAATCCTGGGTAGTCGTTATTTTGTATTCGATCGCGAAAATCTTTTAAATAAGCCATGCACCTAACTCAAAAATAACTGAAGTTCACTGGGAGAGTATAGAAAGGGCCGCAATAATCTTCAATTGAAGACTTGAAAGAAATCACTACTGAGCCCTACCCTTTCAAATTCAGCGGATTTCCATGGCACTCGGTAAATTAAAAAAAAGTTTCCTTTTTCTGTTCATTGTCTCTGCTGTTTTAGCTGAGGAAACCTACTGTTTCGACGACTCTCCTTCCAGTCAGCTTTTTCGAGATCTAGAAATGGTGAGCAAGATCGATCGGCAAATCCACGATCGACTTCCCTTGATCATCAATTACAATCTCCAGGGCGGCTATTTCACCATGCCTTCGGCCCGCACCTATGATGCCGGAATGCTTGGTTTCGGCTTTGCCTATGTCCCCCCCTACCATATATGGAGCCTGGCCTTTCAGTTCTTCGACCACATTGAAACGACCGGAAATTACTGGATTTACAAAGGGATGCCCGACAGCTGTTTTGGCCACTTGGGATTCGGGGACTATGCGGAAAGAGCGGCGAACGTCAAATTCATTCTCCTGCGGAAAGAAGACGGGTTCCCCTTCCTGCCCAATTTTGCCCTTGGATGGAACGATTTCATGGGAACATGTCGATTCAACTCCTTCTACGTCGCTGCAACGCAAGAATTCCTCTCCTACAACTTTGAAGCGACCCTCGGCTGGGGCAATGGCCGTATTCACGGCTTTTATGGGGGGCTTGCCTGGACCCCTTTCCA
>CAYZHU010000247.1:0-2028 GCA_964477585.1 uncultured bacterium | reverse complement strand
ATTGACAAATTTATGTTCCTCGAACTGCATGGCAGCGCGGTATAATTGTTTGAGACGGTCTCCAATCGCATCGACTGATTCATCAAAGCTGAGGAGATTGATTTGGCTAAAGATTGTGGAAATTTTGACCGACATGTAGTCAATTTCGGGATTTTTTAGATCTTCAATGTAGATGTGGAGTCGCTTTTTAGCTTCCGATTCGCTGAGAATTGCTTCTCCGAGATGGTTGATGTTTTGGCGTACACCTTCAGCTTTTCGCTCTTTAAGATGTTTTGAAAGATAGGCTGATTCTCCTGGCAAAATGACCCGTTCGGTCTCTTTTCTCAGCATTTTTGTAGCCAATGGGACTAGAAATTGAGCCATGTTAGGGCCGAATGATTTGAAGGCGGTCAGTTCGGCCTTTTTTTGCCAATCGAGGTAATGGGGAACTCCCAGTTGATTGAGGAGATAGATCATCTGGTCTGCGACCCGTTTGTTGGAATTCGTGCGAAAACACTGATCGGTCATAGCCGTTGTGAAAGCTTTGCCTATTGGATCGTGCATGAGGCGGGAAAGCTGTTCTTGAATCGATTTTTCGCGAGAAGTCATCGTCCGGTTCGCTTCGCGCAGCATCAAAGCCGCAAGCTCAACTGCAAGTCGTTTGCGCTCGTCAAGAGACAAAGGCTTGCCTTTTACACTATCAAGAAGATCTATTGCTTCATCGAGATATGTCATATCCGTTGTTATAATCAATTTGACTAATATTTGACAGGAAATAGCAGGCTCTTCTAGTATTTTTGACGGTGCACAAATTCATCTCTTTTTTCTTCCTTCTTACCGCAACTCTTTGCGCTGCGCAAATCCCCGATAAAGTCCTTATTTGCGGGATTGGGCGTAACATTGAAGCAGCCGTCCCTAACACGATCCGATCGGCTACCGAACTCGGTTCCCGTTTTGCAGATTACCGGATCATTTTCTATGAGAATAATTCAACCGATAAAACAAAACCTCTTCTCCAAGCGTGGGCGGACAAAAATCCCAAAGTCAAATTTATTTCTGAGAAGATTTCTAAACGGCGAATTGTTCGAACACTATCGATGAAAGTGATGAATCGAACGGAAGCAATTGCTAGAGCTCGAAATATCGTTCTCGACACTGCGATGAAGAAAGAGTTCGATGATTTCAAGTACGTTATTTGGGCTGATCTCGATTTTTTGGAGCCGTGGGATGTGGAATCCATTGTTGAAACCATTCTCCATCCAGAACAGGAATGGGATGCTGTTTTTGCTTACGGTGCATACGATCTTTTTGCTCTCCGTTCTCCCAAATTACCAATAGGATTTGAATTGATTGGACTCCCCTATTGGGAAAAACTCGACCAAGTTCGGAGGGAGTTCATTCTCGATCGGAACGGCCCTTGGGAAAAAGTCTACTCCGCTTTTGGGGGACTTGGGATCTATAAACGAGAGGCCATCAAAGGCTGCCGATATTCGGGAGTCGTGACAAAGGATTTGGAAACAGCGACTCTTCAATGGCTTGCGGGGGTTAAGGAAGGGGTTTGCTTTTACAAAGATTACCAAGAGCTTCTTGCAAAGACAGTGCCGATTGAACTTTCGGGAGATCGGATTTGCAACCGAGAAAAGCTTCCCAATTTGATCGGCCTTAAGTTGCCGAAGGGAAAATTAACGTGGTTTTCTTGCACTCCCAAAACGACTCTTCCCTGGACTTGCGAGCATGTAACTCTGCATGCTTCTATGGCTTTACATGGACGTGACAAGCTCTTTGTCAATCCAAAAATCCGGTGCAGTCCATGAGGATTTTTGCGCTTTTATTTTTGGCCCTCTCTCTTTTTGGATATGAACGGGCCTCTAGCTACCCCTACCTCTCCGGCGATACGTGGCGTTTTTTTGCCGATTGGAGAGTTGCTGAGAAGGAAAAGAAGTTCGATCCGAAAAAAGTGCAAGTCGGCGATACCATTTTTGTCGAATACGGTAGATTGAAGCGTTTTGCTTCCCGATATCTTCCTAAAATCAGAAATCGGTTCATTCT
>CAYZHU010000246.1:0-2038 GCA_964477585.1 uncultured bacterium | reverse complement strand
TCAAAGATGGGATGTAGCTGACTCGAACAGCTGACCTCCACGATGTCAACGTGGCTCTCTAACCAACTGAGCTAACACCCCATTAAGTTGGGGAAATGATACTCGAATGTATTATTCTCTTCAAGAAATCCGATAATGGCACCCTAAAGAATTTTTATTTTTCCACGCCCCTTGTGCTATAAGAAGGGCGGTCAAAATCCCATTCCGAAGGCCTATCAAATCAGTAGTTACAGCTGCCTTTTCATAGAACGATTCAATTTCCCATTGAAGTTCCCGGAGCATCTTCAAAGCTCTCTTCAACCGGTCCTTATCCCGGATAAGCCCCACGTAGTTCCACATCGTCTGTTTGATCGCCATCCAATCTTGCTTGAGAAGCGCCGGATCGACTTTTTCATGACTCATCTGCCACTCTTCAACTGGGGGGAAATAATCTTCTCGTTCCTTCCAATCCTTTACGATATTTTCCGCTGCTGTATAGCCCCAAACAAGCCCCTCCAAAAGGGAGGTAGAGGCGAGCCGATTGGCTCCATGAAGCCCTGTGCACGAAACTTCGCCGATCGCTCTCAATCTCCGGATCGATGTGCGCCCGTTTAAATCGACCGCAATCCCTCCGCAGCTATAGTGTGCTGCTGGGACGACCGGCACCGGGTCTGTCGACAAATCAAACCCTTTTTCCAAGCAAAAATTCGCAATTGCAGGGAACCGGCTAAAGAGCCACTCTTTGCTCCTAGATGTAAAATCGAGCCAGAGATGATCAGCGGAAGATTGAAGCATCTCGGTAAAAATCGCGCGGGAAACTACATCGCGCGGAGCCAAATCCCCCCGGTCATGATATCGATGCATGAAGGGCTGATAATGAAAATCGAGGAGTTTGGCCCCTTCCCCTCGAAGGGCTTCCGAGAGCAAAAACCTTCTTTCTCCAGACAGGTAAAGCGCTGTCGGATGGAATTGGACATACTCCATGTTCATGATCCTAGCGCCAGCGCGAAATGCCATCGCGATCCCATCTCCTCTCGCTTCCGCTGGATTCGTCGTATGGAGGAAGACCTCCCCAAGGCCGCCTGTAGCTAATATGGTTTCTTTGGCAAAGATCACTTCCATCTTCCCTGTATCAGCATTGAAAACGTAGGCCCCGACGCAGGTTGAAGGGAGATAAATATCGGTCATTTTTTTCGAATGGTGGGAAAGGGTGATGAGATCGACTGCCGTGCATCTCTTCCAAATCGATTTCTCGATTTTTGGCAAAAAGGCTTCCATGATCGCCTTTCCGGTTTGATCTTTATGGTGCAAGATTCTAGGTGTGGAATGGGCCCCTTCTTCTGTTAAAGAAAACGACCCGTCTCCCTTCCGGTCGAATGGGACATCCACCTCATCGATCAAAATTTTCTTTACAAGTGTTGGGCCAAACTGCACCAATTGATCGATCGCCGCCTGATTGCAAAGCCCTGCGCCCGCCTCTTCAATATCTTTGGCTAAAAGTTTTTGCGAATCGCCTTCCCCGCTGAAGACGATTCCCCCTTGCGCAAAGGCAGAATTGGAATCTCCGTTGGATAAAACAATGACATCCAATCCCCGCTTGATCAACTCCCAGGCGATCGCAGTCCCTGCAATGCCGCATCCGATTACTAAACAGTCGCATTTTCTCATTGAGTGTATTATAATACACTTATGTTGACTTTGTACAAAATTCCGTGTGGGGAAGCCCCGCACGTATTTCAGGGGGAGAACGCGAGAGGGGCTTCCTCTCTCGCTCATTTCCAAAGACATCGGTCTCGCACGGAATTTTTGCAAAGTCTTATTAGATCTAACTCCTGCGAAGCAGGAAGAATATTACTCTCTGCGCCTTGGCGTCTTTGCGTCTTTGCGTTAATCTTGGTTCGGTAACGGTCTCGCACGGAATTTTTGTACGAAGTGGAGTTTATGAAGGAAATATTTTCACCCCATCTTTCTTTGGCTAAGGAGTATTGGAAAAATCATCTTCAGCCGGGCGACTCTGCGATCGACGCGACCTGTGGAAATGGGCACGATACTCTTGCAT
>CAYZHU010000245.1:0-2048 GCA_964477585.1 uncultured bacterium | reverse complement strand
GGGCCCTCAGGCCGCGCACGCTGTCTTCAAAACCAATAATCCGATCGCCCGCTTTCCCATAAAGCGCAATCGCTTTTAAGTAACACTCCGGACTCGGTTTCGGTTTCTCATAATCTTCCCGAGTGATCCATTTGGGCAATGATTCAAGAACGGGGATATGTGCCCGGATCAGCTTGATGTGGTCGAGGATCGAATTGGTGACGACGCAGCGGCGGATCTGGGCCCGATCGAGGGCCTTTAAAAGCTTCTCCACTCCAGGCATCAACTCCACCTTCCCCGTAGCGGGAAGATTGAGATAGGCGTCTTTCTTTTCCCGATAGAGAATCTCCAAATTGGCTTCTAAGTCGGCGATTTCAGCGTATAGAGCTTCTCTCCAAGCGGTAGAATTTAAATGCGCCAACTCAAAAAAATTCGCCAGGGTTAACTTTAAGGCATGGCCGCGCATGGCCAGTATATTTACATACGCTTGATAGTGAAGATGTTCTGTATTGACGAGAAGGCCATCAAAGTCAAAAAGAAAGAGTTGAAAGTCGTGGATCCACTTCATGGCACGAAAATAGCATATCGGTTGTTTTAAAATCGCCGTTAAAAGATATAGAGGCAATGGACCCAAAACAGGCGCCGATCAACTATTTCTATTTCTTTGGAGCCTTTCTCTTTTTAATGCTCCTGGTCGCCTGCAGCATATTTTCAAAGACCAATCTAGGCGGGTCCCAGTTTTTCTTTTTCCTCTATGCGGTAGGCCAGGTGATTTTAGAGGTTTCTCTCTGCGTGTTTCTCAGCATTGTGATCCGCCGGTATCTGGGAAAATTCTTCTTTGCCCTCTTTATCGGGGGAACCTTCCTTGTCTTGGTCCTTCATCTGGTGGATTTTATGATGAACCGGATTCTCGATCTCTCGGTCTGGGAGACGTTCAGAGTCTTTGTCCTCGATGAAACATGGGCCAATTTCCTCTATCTTCTCGATGCTTCAGGCATACCCATTTGGGGTTGGATCGCCGTCTTTGGTACTTTTGCAATGTTGCCGGTCATCGGCATTTTTGTTTACAAGATGTGCGATCGGATCTCGCAAAAAAAGCCGCTTCTGCTCCATAGCGGGTTCTTTCTTCAAGCTTTTGTATGCATCCCTTGCGCTCTCCTCTTTTGGGATTTTTCCGCTTCTAAAGTGATCCACCCTGATGCCTACACTGCATTCATTAAATCTCTCCCGTGGAAATTCACATTCCTTCAACCGAATACAGTTCTCCTCCCCCTTCCTGGCCCCATGCATAAACCATTGAACGAGCAGGTCATTACTGCTGTGATCGAACAAGACGGGACCGTTCTTACTAAAAAGCCCAATATTTATCTCTTTATCATAGAGAGTCTAAGAGCCGATGTGATCACGCCAGAGATTGCACCAAATCTCGCGCAATTTAAAAAAGATTACCTTCATTTCGATCATGCAATCTCAAATGCAAATTGCTCGCAAATTTCTTGGTTTTCAATTTTCCATTCGCAATTTCCCTATCATTGGCAAAACTTTCAAAAAAATTGGCAGATGGGAAGCCCGGCACTGAACCTGTTAAAGAAGTGGGGCTATCAAGTGCGTCTTTATAGCTCGGCACAACTCGGCTACTATGGGATGGAAAATCTTCTTTTCGGCAACAAACTGCAGCTTCTTAGCAGCCGCCAAAACTTCCACCACGCGGCTCCTTTGGAAGCGGCCGATACAGATGCTGCAGCTCTTGCTGCGCTGCAAAAAGATCTTGCAAATCCCGCCTTGCAAGAGGGGCAGGTCTTCATTGTGTTCTGGGATTGCACTCACTTTGATTATAGCTGGCCGAAGAGCTGGAGTCCGAAATTTACCCCCTTTGCGCAAGAATTGGCCTACTTTAAGGCGTTCCATTCTGAGAAAGCAATCACCTCGATTAAAAACAGGTATCGTAATTCCGTAAACTATATGGATAGTCTTTTTGGAAATTTTTTCAACCAGCTTCCAAACAAGGCCGAGTCAATCGTTATTGTCACAGGGGATCATGGAGAAGAGTTCTTTGAGCAAGGGCATCA
>CAYZHU010000244.1:0-2077 GCA_964477585.1 uncultured bacterium | reverse complement strand
AAGTATGTAAAAGATGCGCACATTTTGGAAGAAGCTTTGAAAAAAGATCCGACAAATTCAAGGTATGCCTTCTATTTAGCGCAGAGCTATTGCAATGCAGGGGAATATCTCGCGGCTTTGGGAGCTTATGAAAAAAGAACTGCGATGGGCGGTTGGGATGAAGAGATTTTCGGGTCGCTTTATCAAATTGGCGTAATGCGCCAGATTCTTCAAATGGATCCCAAAGACATCGTTGAGGCTTATACGGCAGCCTATCAGTATCGGCCTTCTCGGATGGAACCTCTTTACCGTTTGGTTCATTTCTATCTGGAACGGGGCGATTATTTACAAGGTTATGTCACGGCCAAGCACGCTCTTGCGATTCCTGTTCCTCAAGACCACGTTTTCGTGGAACGGTGGATGTATTCATATGGGCTTTGGCTTGGGTTTGCCAACTGCGCTTACGAGCTAAAAAAGTATGGGGAGGCAGAAATGGCCTGCCAACAGGCGCTTCTATGTCCCGATCTTCCGGAAGAGATGCGTGAGCGGGTGAAAAGCAATCTCGAACTTCTTAATCCATAATGGGAAGAAGGATTTCCTTCGCATCGAGCGCTTTTTGGATTTGTTTGACGCTGCTCATGACGGTGGAGTGGTCCCGTTGAAAGAGTTCGCCGATTTTTTGGAAAGGCATTTTGAGTCTTTCCCTGCAAAGATACATCGCCATTTGGCGGGGGAGAGCGCATTCGCGCATTTGCGATTTTCCAAGCAAGTCTTCGCTTGTAATGCCGTAGTGGGCGGCAATCGCTTTCACGATTTTTTCGGGAGTGAGGACGTTTTCTCTTTCTTTTTCCAGCAGATCTTTGAGAAGCCGCTCAGCGAGTAGACAAGTAATCGGCGCACCCTTCGAGCGGAAAGTCAGTGCCTGCAGAGCGAGGATGGGGTTCTTGGGGCATTGATCCAAGAGCCATTGGATCACCTCTTCGCCAAGAGTCATTTTCCAAAGAGCCGCCTTCTTTTCCAAGATTGCTTTGAGATCGCCTCTTTGTGTCCTAAGCGCGATGCCCCATTCAAAGCGGCTGATGAGGCGCGGTTCGATTTCATTTAGCTGGGCTGGCGGGACATTGGCGCTCAAGAGAATGAGGCGGCCAGATGTATGGAGCGTATTGAAGGTGTGGAAAAACTCTTCCTGGGTCGCATTCTTTCTAGAGAAAATGTGGATGTCGTCGATGATCAAAACATCGATATCGCGGTAGATCTTGCGGAAAGCCTGCATTTGTCCCAGTCTAATGGCCTGTACGACATGCTCGGTGAAGGTTTCCGCTTTGACAAAGAACACGCGCTTCCCACTTTTCTCCATCGCGATCGCCGCCCCCATCAATAAATGGGTCTTGCCAGCCCCTTCGGGGCCGTAGAGATAGATCGGGTTGAACGGGGAGTTCTCATTGAGCAATTTATGAACAACGAGATTTTCTCCCGATGGGATGAAGTTTTCCAGCGTCATCTCTGGATCCACAGGATCAGGAAAGAAAGATAAAACGCGCGAGGGCTCTTCTTTCCGAGGTTGTTTCTTTTCTGTGTCCAAATGGACTTTGATCTGCCGCTGGTTGTTATTGAGGAACCCTTTCAGTCGGGGCCGCACGTGCTCTTCGAACCAGCTGACCTGGAATGAGTCTTTAGCTTCCAGATAGATATTGGCCGCATCGAAGCGGACCATTTTGGGGACCCATTTTCTAACAACCTCTGACCCCAATTCTTGTTCCAATTTCGACAAAAACTGCTGCCACGCTTCCATCAGGGACTCTCATTAGAGAATTTCACCACCGAACACACCGAGAGCACTGAGATAGGAATCGAGAGGATGAATTTCGCCGCTTTGCGGCGCGGCAAAGCCGCATAGTTTTTCTCAGTTCTTATCTCGGTGTTCTCTGTGTGCTCGGTGGTGGATAAATGGGGGGTTTCCCCCCAAAAAACCTTTCTCATCACGCCTTCTTGGGGACTGATTGCATTTTTTTTGTCATCCAAAGTTGTTGGGCGATGCCGAGAAGGGTAGAGAGCATGAAGTAGATGTTAAGGCCTGAGGGGAAGTTATAGAACATCA
>CAYZHU010000243.1:0-2077 GCA_964477585.1 uncultured bacterium | reverse complement strand
CGTACCAGGACTCGGTTTCGATCGAGATCACTTTCGCATCGGGTATGGAAAAGGCTACTACGACCAATTTTTAGCCAAAGTCGGAGATATTCCCACGATTGGAGTGGGTTTCCGCGAACAGCTTTGCGAAGAACTTTTGCCAAGAGATCCTTGGGACGTTCCTGTGAAGGAATTGATTCTCGTCTAACTCTTCTTCTTCAAAGTGGATGCAGGAGGCGCCTCCTCCTTCTTTTCTTCCTTCTTGGGACCGCAGAAATGACTCCCTGTGCACCAGGTAGCCCTTATGTAGGAACCCGGCTGAACCCCCGTAGCCATCGAAAAGATCCCTTCAGAGGGACACTGCCAAATGACCGTATAGGGAGTCAAAGAAATATCGGGCGTTCCTGGCCGAACATAGTTTGTCGGATACATGTTCGTCGTAAAATTTCTTTGCTGTCCCGGTTGTACAGAAAATTGTCCTAAGTAACTCCCGTCGGCAGCTTGGATAACAGCAGTTAGTATGATGGTAGAGTCATTGTGAAGGAGAATTGTCCCATCATTGGTCCCAGCTCTTGCTAAAAAAGGGAGCAAGAGAAAAAAAATCAGCAGTTTATAACACATTCATCTCTTTTCAAGAGAGGGTGTATCGGCCCTATATGCCCAGCGGAAATCGATTTGGCCCAACGGCGACAAAACAACTTCTTCCAGTTCATCGCTCTGCAAATAATTCAAAGCAAAGTGAAAGATGGGAATAATTGGCATCTGTTCCATCAAAATTTGCTCCGCCCCGCGCAAGAGTCCCTTCCTCTCTTCACTATCTCTACATAATGCAGACTGATTTAAAAGATCAATGTATTTGGGATTTTCCCAATTCGTGTTATTTGTTCCTGAATCTCTGTACTTAAAGACTTCAAGAAAATTGATCGGATCATTGAAATCCGCTGTCCAAGAACCTGCAGCCAATTGAAACTCTTTTTGGGAAATTCTTTGAAAAAAGGTCTTAGGCTCAACAGCTTCTAATTCAACTCGAATTCCAAGCCCCTCTTCCCATTGCTTCTGAATCGCTTGCGCAATAGTGGCATTCCTTTCGCTACTAGAATAACTGATCGCAACCGGTTCTAGATTAGCCAAAGTAAGGTCTAGTTCCAGCAAAGCCTCCGTCAGAAGAGAACGGGCCCGTTCGCGATCGTCATCGTGAAAGTACCCTTTTTCTGAGAGGCCCATTTCGGGAGGAACCAAACTAAACGCTTTCATTTGACCTCCCTGCAAAATGTGATCCGCAATCTTTTCTCGATCCAGAGACAAAGAGAGGGCTTTCCGGAAGAGAGCGTGACTCAAAGGATTTTTCTTATCTCTCACTTTCTCCGATGTGTTCAGACGGAAAAAATAGGTTGCCGAAAAGGGATTGATGTGGAGTTTATCAGAAACTCGCAGGGAGCGGACCGCATCCACAGGAATCGTAGAAAGAGGAGATCCGGCCCAATCGAGTTTTCCTTCTTCGAACATCCTCATTTCTGTATCTCCCGGCATCATCATTAAATCAATGCCGGCAAGTTTCACCTCTTTCGATTGCCAATACCGATCATTTTTAACGACCTCTATCTGATCGGCGTGTTTCCACGATTTCAGAATAAAAGGACCATTCCCAACATAGGCCTCTAAAGCCGCGTGATCGGGAGTAGGGAAAAAAGAAGGCATAGAAACAAGTTCTAGGAAATAGGGAATGGGCTGCTCCAATTCAACGATCAGAGTCAGGGGATCGGGAGTTTCAACGCCTATTTGTTCTAATCCAAGCTCGCCCAGTTTTGCTTTACGCGCATTTTTGATTACATAGAGCTGATAAGCGATGTCCGTTGGGAAGCGGGGATCTAAAATTGTCTTCCAACTTTTCGCAAAATCAGAAGATGTCACAGGATCGCCGTTCGACCAAATAGTTTTTCGCAAATGGAATTGATATCGCATCCCATCATCTGAAATTTCCACATCGCTCGCTAAAGCCATTTCCATTTTTCCCGATTTCGATGTACGGGTTAGGCCCTCAAAAAGCATGCAGATTAAGGTGATTGCGGTCAGATCGCGCGCTTTGCGAGGATCCAAA
>CAYZHU010000242.1:0-2097 GCA_964477585.1 uncultured bacterium | reverse complement strand
CATCATCAAAGAGGTTCTTCTTCTTGAGTTGAGCGAAGAAATTTCCCATGAGGGAAT
This sequence comes from uncultured bacterium, assembly GCA_964477585.1. Taxonomy (GTDB): domain Bacteria; phylum Chlamydiota; class Chlamydiia; order Chlamydiales; family SM23-39; genus CAYZHU01. The sequence goes on along the minus strand of CAYZHU010000242.1, from coordinate 2,040 downwards.
CGACGTAGTGGATCGAATTGCGGTAGCGGTTCTTGATGTGTTCGAGTTCGGGACTTTTAGGGCCAATGGTTAGGTAGTCGATCTCTTTGGCAATGGGTTCAAATTTCAGCGGAAAATCTTTGGGGAAGCTGTATTCGGAATGGGTCGCGTCGAGAAAGATGATGTAGAGATGGCCATCTGGGGAAAGATTGTCTTGCAGGGCTTGTAGCGCGAGGGCATCCCGATCACACGGTTCGAGGGTTCGATTGATCGTGTATTCCTCGATTTTGTCTCCGAGCTCTCTTTTGCTGCCAAAAAGGAGCTTGTCCATATTGAAAAAGCGGAGATCCGCTGAAGAGTAGATGTGTGTTTGGTAGCCGAGTTGTTTGAGGAAGCGGAGGGGAACGCTGCCGAGTTTCCACTGGTCGCGCATGCCGGCCCAATGGAAGGGGAGATCGGAATGGAAAATGGCAAACCAAGAGAGGTGCGTCGAGTTGGCATTTGCGAACGAGTGGGGGAATTGGATGTTTTCATTGCCGAACGCGGTGAGGTGGGGGGCGATCGAGGCATCGACAAAATCGCGTCGTAGTGTTTCGATGACAAAGAGATAGATATTTGGCAAATGGGAAAGCGCGAGAGGGGGGATCTCGATCTGCTTTTCATCGCGGCAAGTGGCTAAGGGATTTGGGAGGGAGATCGTCTTGAGTGTGGGAGAGAGAAAGGTTGTCCCTAGCGGCAACGTTTTCTGGAGCTTGTTGTAGACGAGCGGTTTCATGAAGGGGTGAGCGAAGATGTCGAGGAGGAAGAGGCAAGAACCTACGGAGAGGAATGCGATCCCAATTTGAAACAGGGAGAGTTGCAACGGTTTGGTTCGGATGGCGCGCGCGGTGAGCCAATAAAACGCGATGCCGGCCAGCGGGATCATCAGGAATGTGCCGATGATGAGCGCGATCATCGTCCAGTTCATATTGAGCGCCTGAAAGCCGGCGATAAGGTGATCCATACCAGAACCAAAAAAGAATTTGAAAATATAGCCCAGCGAGGCGTCCATGAGCCGCACCATCGTGAAGTGGGTAAAGTGGAGGGTCATGAGGATAAAAGAGAGCCCGATATAAAAGCGGAAGACCCAGCGCGGGGCCCATCTTTTGAGGGAATAGGCGATCAAAATGAAGAAGCAAACCTCCAAAAAGGCCTGCCCCACTGCATAGAGGAGGAAAAAGAGGGCGATGCCGTAGATCGGCTCTCCCCAACACAAGTAGTGAGAAATGCTCAGCATGGTCAGAAATAGGAGGAAACAGCTGAAATAGAGGTAATTGACGTCTCTTTTTTGCTGAAAAAAATGTTTCATATAAAAGCAATTTAACAGAGTCTCTGTCTCTTGACAATATCGATAAAATAGTGTTTAATAGTACCTTAACATGAAGGTGATCGTGAAGAACTTTTTCAAATCAATTTTGTATGCTTTTGTTCTCCCTGTAATGCCCATGACAGCCATGGATCCAGCTCCTGAGGTTCTGAGAGCCGAAGAAGCCGCTGTAGAAGTAGAGCCGATTGTCATTCTTGGAGGAGGGGTTGGTTCCCTCACTTCCGCACTTTACATGGGTCGAGCAGGTATTTCTCCCCTTGTGATTTCGGGTCCATTGCCAGGCGGTCTTCTCACTCAGTCTCATTCGGTCCAAAACTGGCCCGGCGAAATGGAAATTGAAGGAGCGCAGCTCACAGAAAAGATGAGGGAACAAGCAGAGGCCAACGGGGCCCGCTTTCTCAACGAAGAAGTGATCGCCGTCGACTTTTCAAAGAAGCCTTACGTCATCACGACTCGCCCTCTGGACGGAACGAAAAAAACGAGCCAGATCGTCACGGAGAGTTGCATTGTCGCGATGGGGACAAAGCCCAATTTTCTCGGCATCCCTGGCGAACAAGACTATTGGGGCAAAGGGGTAACGAATTGTGCGGTTTGCGACGGTTCGCTCTACTCTGACAAAGTTGTTGGTGTGGTCGGTGGCGGCGACGCAGCGATCCTCGAGGCTCTCTATCTTTCCAATATTGCGAAAGAAGTAC
>CAYZHU010000241.1:0-2099 GCA_964477585.1 uncultured bacterium | reverse complement strand
CACATAGATGCAATTGCCTTTCGACCCCGACGCCAGCGGACAAAACCCAATCATATTTTTGAATCACTCCCGGTATAGCCTGCGCATTCTACTTATTTTTTCACAAGAAAGCAGCAAAAAAATATTTTTTCTTGGTTCTATAACCCACTTACAAACAAAGCCTTCGACGACCGCTTATCAATAAATTATTACAAGTGTAATTTTTACTATTAATGATGTATAATATTAATAATCTTCAAATAAAAAGATACTATTTATGACTGTTACTTCATTAGGGAAACGAGAAAGAACTGAGCCTGAGGATTCCTCCAGACCCCTGCATATCGCAAAGCTGGGGAATAGCTCCTTGAGCCAATTGTTTACCGACCATGCGGATGAGCTGGCTTATGTCGCGAGTTTTCTCTCCGCGCGGGACATGCGATACTTCCCCTTTGTAAACAGCTTGTGCAACCAAGTCATTCCCTTCGGAATGAAAATTCAACTGCGGGATAAAGAAACCCTTTCGAGAGACGAAATTCAACGGCTATTCGAACTCTTCAAACCGAGATATGATCAAAGGCAGGAAGACGTAGACATGCTCCGCTTTAAAAGAGCCCCCACTTTAACCGATCAGACAATATTCATTGTGAAAATGGCTCCTCAACTGAAGTTTATTTCACTCCAGAGCAGCCTTGACTTTACACAATACGGTGAACACGAGGAACTGGCAAACTGTTTAAAGTCTAAAAAGGCTTTTGAGGGAATTGTCAGTGATGATGTTGTCATCGCAGAAGCCGTGATTCCTGTACTAAGACCCTGGATGCAAAAAATTTATGCTGGCGGCGGTACGCCAATGACCGATTTCCCTCGTGCGCGCGAGATCAAATTTGATTATTTTTCTTCGATAGAGGCGAATGCGGCTTTCCAAAGGTTTATTGAAGAATGCCCTCCTAAATTGACCTCTCTCATATTAGGATGGAATGTAAGCAATCCTTTACATTATGTGGGGGCCATTTTCGGAGCATTCAAGCATCTGAAAGATCTTTCCTTAACAATTAGTCAGGACCCCTTTGAGCTAAGCCTCTTAAATGGAGCTCCCGTTTCTTTGGAATCTCTCAATTTAGCCTTCGTGGAAAATCCAAATATAGAAGCCCCTCTTTTTCTCCCGCAAGTGAACAACCTAACTCTACACTTCTACGATCTCATCCCCAACCCCGAGGTTCTCTTTCCCTTTTTGCGCCGCGCTTTCCCCAATTTACGACATCTGGACCTTCGTCTTCGCGAAGCCCCAAAAGAACTCGCTCCCTTTGTCAATTCTTACCTTCTAGAATCCTTTGCCCTTAATTTCGATGACCCCATTGATGAAAATTCTATCAATTGGCAGCAATTAAGCAGGAATTGGGGCGGTCTGCTACATCTCGAGTTGGATCTAACTATTTCGGAAAACGACTTGCGAAACGTGTTGTCTGCTTGCCCCGAACTCAAGTCTTTTACTCTCGCACCGCAATTAGGTGAAGACATACCCGATAGGATCCTAATAACTCGAAACCTTCTAGACTTCATCGCAAACTCCTGTCCAAAAATTGAGAAACTAGAGATACTTACACCGCCCCCCTCCATCAAAAAACTCTTAAATTTCGTCTCCAGGCTCCCCTATTTGCGACGCCTTCAGCTTCTCGAGAACAATTCACAATATTCCCTGAATGAGTTGAGTCAGATAGCCAAAACATGCCCTTCACTCCAGGAATTCAAAACGGCTCTTAAAAAGTATGACATGAAAAACTTGGACGATAAGGCGTTGCTCGATACCACCTTCCTTTCTAGAGAGGCGGATCTTTCCGATTGTCCTTTAGTGACCTACAATGGACTTCTCAGGATTTCTGCGAAATCCGTCCCCCCTCTCGAACACGTGAATTTGAGCGGCTGCACCCAATTTTCCCCCAAGGATATTCACAATTTTGCGATCCATTCGATCCCAAATAAGGCGCTGGAACTGGCTCAGAAAGATATAGAGAAATCTCTTATTGAGGAAAACTGCTCCGCCATCCAACCGTCTCCTTTAAAAAGTCTAAATTTAAGCCGTTGCACGCAGTTGAGCCTATCAGATCTGCTCCCCATAC
>CAYZHU010000240.1:0-2136 GCA_964477585.1 uncultured bacterium | reverse complement strand
AAGAATGGCTTCAAGATCTTTTTCTTCCTCTTCTTCTTCAGAGAATCGCGCGACTGTTAATTTAGTCGGCATATCGCTCATTTGCTTGATGAGTAAAAAAGCTGCCAAAATCAGTCCGACCGATACTGCGATCGCCAAATTCGCAATTACCGTTAAGAAGAAGGTCGTCAGCAATACGGCCACATCCCCTGAAGGGGCTTTTAAGAGTCTGCAGAAATGATCTACTTCACTCATATTCCAGGCCACCATGATCAGCATGGCTGCTATCGCCGCTAGAGGGATTTTTCCTATGAGAGGAGCAAATAGGAATAAAATCAAGGCGAGAGTCAAAGCGTGAACAATTCCGGCTATGGGAGTTTGGGCTCCTGCTTTGACATTCGTCGCAGTACGGGCGATGGCGCCTGTTGCAGGAATCCCGCCAAACAAAATGGACCCCAGGTTGGCCACTCCTTGAGCCACTAATTCGCAATTGGATTTATGGCGGCCTCCGATCATTCCATCCGCAACGATCGCAGAAAGAAGCGACTCTATGGCCGCCAAAAAGGCGATGACCAAAGCATCTGGGAGTAAATCATAGACATCTTGTAATCTGAGATCGAATGGGGGGAGTCCAGGACTCGGAAGCGTCCGGGGGATTTCTCCAAAGCGTGAGTACATGGATTCTACGGGCAAATCAAATGCCCAGCACGCAAGCGTTGCTAGGATGATCGATGCAATTCCCCAGGGAATAAAGGGGATGAAGCGCCGGATCAATACGATTAGTCCAAATGTGCTCAGAGCTACCACACAGGTCGTAAGATCAAAGGTTGGCAATGCATGGGAATAGGCTGACAGCTGTTCTAAGAAGTTTGCGGGGAGCTCTCCCATTTTGAGTCCCAAAAAATCCTTGATTTGAGAGAAAAAGATAATGACAGCGATCCCAGCCGTAAATCCCATTACGAGGGGGTAGGGGAGGAACCGGATCCAAACTCCCAGGCGGAAAAGTCCGAAGACGATGAGCAGCAATCCCGCAATGAGCGTCGCTACTGCCAAACCCTCATATCCATGTCTTTGAATGATTCCATAGACGACTACGATGAAAGCGCCGGTGGGCCCTCCGATTTGCACTTTGCTTCCGCCAAGCAGAGAAATGAGAAATCCAGCCACAATCGCTGTATAGAGTCCTTTTTCGGGCGCGACCCCTGATGCGATGGCAAAGGCCATAGCTAGCGGCAGAGCGACCATTCCCACGGTCATTCCAGCGAGCCAATCTTTTTTCAGCGTGTTCCAGGAGTAGTTTTTTCTACAGCTCCATAGTTTAGGGATGAAGGCATCTTTTAACATGAAATTCCCTCATTCGCATCCTATTATCTTTTCATTATAAATAGATACCTTGAAAAGAAAAAAGAAGAGAACCTTAAAGAGCGGACGGAGTGGAAGAAAAGTGACTTCCCGCAAACAAACAATTGCAATTGGACTCTCAGAGGCACGTAAGAAGGGAGCTAAGGTTCCTTCACGCCCTAAAAAATAAGCCACCTAAATGCTTAGAACGGCTGGCCGGTTATTTTGATGTATGTAAAGGCGCCTGTGGAGAGATCTTTCCGGGTGAGAGGGAATCCCACGTCTAAACTGAGAGATAAATTCCAGGGCCCCTTGAATCGAAACCCGAGACCGCTACCATATATATATACAGGATCGAATGACTGAAGGAAAGTCCCGCCGAAGTCGAAAAAGCCCACGATTTGCAGCACATCTTTCCATTTTTGACAGCGTAGAAATCGGACATTACTCAGAAGCAGAGGAGGGATCCTCAATTCAAAATTGCCATAGTATCCACTATCTCCCAGTGCTACTGCCAGCGGATAGCCGCGCACCGTATCCGCTCCCCCGATGTAGATTTGCTCAGGGACAGTCAGTTTGCTCGGGCTATATTGTCCCGACGCATGTATGTAAAGGTAGCCCTCTTTCACGAGATGCTGCAGCCGGTCGTAGTCGGCGTTGAAGACGATGTATCTTCCTCCTGCAGGAGGTCTCGAACTATGGGGAGCTACCACTTTCAAACCTCCCAAGAAGTGAGTAATGCCGCAGCCGACTCTAACGTTCAAATAATCGCGCCCTTGTTTCGGGTTATAATGGTCGATCAAAAATCCCGCAGTC
>CAYZHU010000239.1:0-2164 GCA_964477585.1 uncultured bacterium | reverse complement strand
CACCGCCATGCGGCAAGTGCTCCAGCGCCATTTCACTAAAGAAAAAGAGAAAGGGGACTTTTGCGATCTCCTCATTGTCGATGGAGGAAAAGGGCACCTCAATCTCGCGCTAGAAGTATTCCACGATTTGCAAATTGCTACGATCGACGTCATTGGCCTTTCGAAAGAGGATGCTCGCCATGATAAAGGGCTCACGCAAGAAAAGATCTACGTACCCTACCGGAAAGATCCCTACCTGATCGATCCCCGCTCGCCCCTTCTCTTCCTTCTCCAAAAGATCCGCGATGAAGCGCACCGGCAAGCGATCGAATTCCATCGGAAGCGCCGCTCTAAACGGACCATTTCCAGTTCCCTCGACGATATCCCTGGCATTGGCCCCATCAAGAAAAAGCGGCTGCTCAAACGCTTTGGCAGCGTCAAAGCCATTCAAGCAGCCACAGAAGCTGAACTCCGCTCTGTTTCCGGCCTTACACAAAAAGACATCGATTTACTTCGAAAACCTTGAATATATATCGATATATCGTATAATGATATAAAAGCGTGCTTATGATTAAGTCCTTTGGCGATGCGGCCACGGAAGACACTTTTCACGGAAGATATAGCAAGAAAGTGCGAACAAAACTTTCGAAATATTTATTTGAACACGCACAAAAGAAGCTCGATATGATCAATGCTGCACACACCCTAGAGGATTTAAAGATTCCGCCAGCGAACCGGCTTGAGTTATTGCATGGGGATTTAAAGGGTATGCATAGTATCCGCATCAATGATCAATGGAGGATCATTTTTAGATGGCTTGGCAGTGGCGCTGAATGTGTTAAAATTATTGATTATCACGGAGGTTCATAATGCTTCCCAGACATAGACTTCCTACTTTGCCGGGAGAAATTCTCAGAATAGAATTCCTGGAGCCGTTGAATATTTCGCAGGCTGATTTTGCAAACCATTTAGGGGGCTCTTGGAGCCAACCCAAACTAAATGCCATTATTAACGGAAAACGGCAAGTAACTGTAGACATTGCTCTCGACTCTGCCGAAGCTTTAGGTACATCCCCTCAATTTTGGATGAATTTACAAAATAACTATAATTTTGCAATCGCAAAAAAACATCGAAAAAAAATCAGCCGAATCCGAGTAAGAAAAAATCGGCCAGCTAGATCTTTACGATGAGATGGAAAGGCTTGACGTAGCCGAAACGTTCGTGGAGGAGAAGGCTGAGCTGCTTTTCTGCTTCGATGAATAGCTCTTCCCGCGCCTCTTCATCGAGGGGCGAGAGGGAGACTTTGATCTCGAGCTGAGACTTTCGACCCAGTTCCAGTTCATGAAGGGAGATTTTTTTGGGGAATTGGCGCTGAAAACACTCTTCCAGCGTTTGACGGACAATGGTGAGATCTGTGGAAACGCCCATTCGGATCACCAAATAGCGACCCCTATTGAAGGCATAAAATCCAACGAGAAAAAAGAGCGATGTGAGGAAGAATCCAAGCCCGATCAGGGTGCATTTTTCATATTGGTGGGAGAGAAAATCAACCATCTGAAGGCGGGTCTCCGGCAAGTAAGGAAGACAGACAAACAGAAGACCCGCGATGAAAAACGCAAATACCACAAAGAGGTGGAGGGCCGAAGCTAGGGCTTGGCGTGGCGACATTAAAATGCCTCTTCGAATTCTGCACCTGCAGTCGTCCCTTCTGCAACGGGGGCAGCTGGAGCGTGGATCAGATCCTTAAAAATCACATGGACAGAAGAGACATGAAGACCGGTCCATTTGCTCATCTCTTCGACCATCTTTTCCTGTACTTCTTCCGCTTTTGCGGGGATATTGACGCCGTAGAGAACGTTGATCTCCACGCGCACTTCCACAGCCTGCTTCTTCTGATCTTGCACGACGTGGATCCCCTTGACCCGCTCTACTTCTCGACCCAGAAGACTATCAAAAAGATTTCCCTCTAACAATCCGATCCCCTCGATCTTCGCTAAGCACTGTAGGGCAATCGCTTGAAACACGCGCGTGTCGATATCGCGGATGAAAACTGTTTCTGGGAGCTCGATCTCCCTCGTATCCATATTTTTTAATTGATCGTACATATACTACCTCACCATTTTCAGATTATACCAGAACCTGTATTATTATAGGAAAACCTAGGATTCGAAAAATGCCTATCACC
>CAYZHU010000238.1:0-2167 GCA_964477585.1 uncultured bacterium | reverse complement strand
CCCTACTTTGAATCTCGCTGCAACCATCCAAATCAAAGATGTGCTAATTACTGCACATCTCAAAGGGACTTTAAATAACCCCCAAATCACACTCCAATCCTCTCCCCCTCTTCCGATGGGAACCATCATGTCATATCTTCTTTTTGGACAAGATCTCGCCGAAATCAATAGTTTCCAAGCTCTCCAGCTCGCCAGCTCGATCGCATCCATTGCAGGAGATGGCCCCGGTATTCTCGAACAAACAAAAAAATCGTTGGGCATCGACCGAATTCAAATTATTACTGTCCCAAGCCCTTCTTCTGAAAGCGGGGAAACAATCGCCCTCCAAGTCGGAAAATATGTTTCAGAAGGTGTTCTCGGGTCCTATTCTCAATGAGCGGAAAATAGCAGCTGGAATATCAGCATCGAGGTGGAAGGCAAGGGGGGCCTCTCATTTATCTTAGAAAGCGACCAAGCCGATGAACAAAAACAAGGTAAGTTCACTTTCCGATGGGCCCATACTTATTAATTTGAAGTGCTTTGGGTATAATTTTGACTTGTTATTGTTAATATCTTATCATCTACCCCTCATTCATCAATAATGAGGCTTTATGACAATCTTTTTTCCGGAATATACAGCAAAACTTTTAGAAGATTGGAATCCTTCAGAAAATTACCGCGATCTTTCTAAAGAGCCCTTATCCTGCAGAATCACAGAAACATTCAAAGAGGGTCGCTATATTCTGGATCGATCGATCTTAGTGATTGGACCCTCCTCAGAAAAACGAGCTGAAGAAATAGAAAAACTCAACGGAATGCACTCCTCTACACAAGTGAAGGCACTGCTCAGTGTAGCCATCACTATAGGATCTATAGCGTCTGCAGTATTTTCAATGAAAGACGCAATTCGCATTGGATCTATTGTTGCAGCAGGAATCGGTCTTGTAGGAACGGTCCTCTCTCTCAATAAGCTCTCAAATATCAATAACGCAACTATCGCCTGGAACAAATACCCCGCACAAGAGCTTGCTGAAAAAAGAGCGCATGCCTACGGCAATGGGGGACTTCGTTATATCATGCAAAACCAATTGCGAGGCACTTATGGATGCCAGGGGATAAATCAGCTCTTACATCCGGCAGAAGTGGAGGCGCTCTATCACGAAGCGCTCCATCAGCAAATCGCAGAGGCTGAGTCTACAGGCTATGTGACATCTCTTTCTCATCAAGTCGATTTTGTACACAAATTCGTCAACGATCAGTTGCTGTCTATAAAGACCATTCGATATGCAATCATGGATTCTTCTTTAGACCGAGCCTCTTTGGAAAGCTGGTCTTTCGATTTCAACAGATTTCAAAAAGAATTTCATGCCTATGAACAGGATTTTGCCATGCAAAAAGAAACTCTCAGACAAGCGACAGAGTCCCATATTGCCGATATCAAAAACAACCTGGCTGCAACATTGTCTGCTGCATGGGCGGTCAAAATGAGTGCGGATGGATCTGCATATACAAAAGCGGCTCTATTAAAAAGATACGAAAACCCAATACATGAAAAAGCTCTCCAAAAGAGCCTAAAGCAACATCAACAAATCTATGATGCAGCGCGTCTTACAGCGATCACTTTTGCAAACACTCAAATTACAGATGCAAGAGGAAAAGAGCTTTTGGGATACCAACAGATCGATCTTGCGAAAAAAACGGCAATCACCCCATTTTTTTATGGAGCCGTTCAATTGCTGCGAGACCTTAGAGGGTGACTACAAAGTGAGGGTTTATCAATAAAAATTTAATTAAATGAAATTAAAACAAAAATATTATAATTAAATAATAAAACAATTAAAAACACATAATAAAATAAAATCTCATTATTGACCTCAATTCCATTTCTAAATATACTTTACGCGAAACAACAAACTATATGTTGTTATCAGATACTGTGTTTATAAATAATTTTTTTAGGATGGAGGCAACCATGTCAGACATAACTTTAGACGGAATCGAACCGAATCAATTCTCCCTCCCCCCTCTTCTCTCAAATACAATTGAAAAAAGCGCAACCGAAGAAAAAATAGATCGTGCAGCGCAACTCCGACTCGATCCGGCAAGAGAAGCTATATGCGCAGGAGCTTGCTTCGAAGAGGTATCGACAAAAAGACTCTATACGATGGAAACAGAGTCCAACCGGATC
>CAYZHU010000237.1:0-2177 GCA_964477585.1 uncultured bacterium | reverse complement strand
ATGGGATCGTCGTGATCCAAAGAGAAAAGGGGGAAGATCTCTTCTTCAACCTCTCCTTTGCAGAAGAGAGCACCGGCAAGTCATATCCGCCGATCACCCCCCAGACGTTTTCTTTCAATCACGATGCGGGGATGTGCCTCGAATGCCAGGGATTGGGGCTTGTCTATGGAGCCCACTTAGGAGAGCAGAAGAGTTTCCTCCGCCTTTCGATCTTGGATATCGCCGATCGGATGTTCAAAGAAAAAGGGACGCAAGGAGCTTATAAAATCATCGAGAAATACTTTCGGGAAGTGGGGATCGACCCGGAAGAAAAAGTGTCTCATCTTTCTCCCAAACAGATGCAGATCCTCTTAAATGGCGGTCCTGAAGTGGCGATCAAAAAAGGGCCTGCTTTACGCTGGATCGGCCTCCATCCCCTTTTTGCTGCGGCGGCCCGGATGGCGACCGGAGAATTGCGCGAGTCGCTTCTTCCCATCATGCGGGCCGATACCTGCCCCGCCTGTAAAGGCTCCCGTCTCAATCCTCTCGCACGGAATGTGAAAATTGGGAAACTATCCATTCCCGAGCTATGCCATCTCAGCATCGAGAAGGCCTATGAGTTCATCGGAGCCTTATCGCTCAAAAAAGAAACATTTTTAAAAGAGACCCATTCCCAAATCATTAAATATCTCGAATTTCTCCTCTCGATCGGACTCCGCTATCTCTCTCTTGATCGTTCTGCGCCCACATTGAGCGGCGGCGAGCTGCAGAGGATCCGCCTTGCAAGGCAATTGGGGTCGGGGCTCACTTCCTGTCTCTACATCCTCGATGAGCCGACAATCGGCCTCCATCCCTACAATAATGAGCTGCTCAACCGCGCTTTGAGAGATTTGCGCGATTTGGGCAATACCTTGATCCTCGTCGAGCATGACCCGATGACGATTGAAGCCGCCGATTATCTCTTCGACTTCGGCCCTAAAGCTGGAAAAGAAGGGGGGCAGATCACAGCTCACGGCACTATCGAGGAGATCCGAAAAAATCCCAATTCTCTTACCGGCGCCTATTTAAGCGGACGAAAAAAAATTCCGGTCCCCGCCAAAAGACGCCCCTTCTCTCCTGATATCGAAATTAAAGGGGCCGCTCTACACAACCTAAAAAATATCTCGGTCGCCCTACCCAAAGGGGCGATCACCTGTTTGACCGGCGTCTCCGGTTCTGGCAAATCGACCCTCATGCGCCATCTCCTCAAGCCTGCAGCCGAGATGGCGTTGAATAAGAAAAGACCGGAAATAATCGAGTATCTTGGAACCCAGTTCACAGGTCTAAATTTCGAAAAAGTGATCACCATCGACCAAAGCCCGATCGGACAGACAGCGCGCGCCGATGTGAGCACCTATTCAGAGGTGCAGCCGCTCATTCGGGGCCTTTACGCCACCCTTCCGCTTGCCCAAGCAAAGGGGCTGCAGCCGCGCCACTTTAGTCCGAACCATCTCCGCGGCATGTGCCGCACATGCTGGGGGCTTGGCTACAAAACGGTCGATCTCCAATTTCTTCCAAGCGTGAGGGTCCAATGCGAAGCCTGCCGCGGCTCTCGGCTCAATCCCATTTCCCTCGAGGTGCGCTATAAAGGAAAACATCTGGGAGAAATCCTCCAGATGTCCGTTTCGGAAGCTCTTCAATGGTTTTCCGCTATCCCTAGAATTGTGAAACGGCTTGAAACCCTAATCGCAGTCGGCCTCCCCTATCTTCATCTCGGCCAAGAGCTCGCAACTCTTTCGGGCGGCGAGGCGCAAAGGCTTCGTCTTTCCCGCGAACTTGCCAAGCGCGAATCAGGAAAAACGCTCTATCTTATCGATGAACCGACTGTAGGTCTTCACAGCGAGGATGTTTTAAAACTTCTTAAGATTTTCCACCATCTTGCCGATAAGAAAAATACGCTTGTGATCATCGAGCACAATCTCGATGTGATCGCCAATGCCGATTACCTGATCGACCTTGGCCCTGACGCAGGCGATGATGGAGGGCGCCTCATCGCAACCGGCACACCCGAAGAAGTGGCCCGTTCCAAGCAATCCCGCACCGCCAAATACCTCAGAATTCAGCTGGCTGCGAAGAGTTAACGCAAAGGCGCGGAGACGCGGGGACGCAAAGATTTTATAATTCAATGCGTCTTTGCGACTTGGCGCCTTTGCGTTGAT
>CAYZHU010000236.1:0-2206 GCA_964477585.1 uncultured bacterium | reverse complement strand
AGAGCTCGAGGCGAAGCGGAAGCGATCCTCTCGATCAAAGAAGCGGAAGCGCAAGGGATCCAAAAGCTCCTCGACGCCAAGGCAAAAGGGTACAAGCAACTCGTGGAAGCCTGCGGCGATGATGCCCAAAGCGCATCGACTATGCTATTGATCGAAAAATTGGAAGAGATCGTCAAGTTGCAAACGGAAGCGATCAAGAATATCAAGATCGATAAGATCACGGTTTGGGATAGCGGGAATCAGGGCGATACGACGAAAGGTTCCACCACCTCAAACTTCCTCAGCCAATTTGTGAAATCGTTGCCCGCATTGCAAGATGTGACCGCCATGGCAGGTCTGGAATTGCCGCCGTTCTTGGGCAAGATGACGCGTAGCGAAGAAACCATCAAAGTGAAGTAATCTAATCCTGCAATTTGCATTGCAGGATTATTGCAGGATCTTGCAGTATAGAGTCGTAAAGGAAAAACTTTATGGATATCGACACCCTTTTGATTCAGCCAGAATCAAAAACTTTGGAATTCAAGAGAGACATTTCTTCCTTGGAACCCATCTTAAAAACGATCGTAGCTTTCGCTAATACAGCCGGAGGAACTTTGATCATCGGTCGAGCTGCTGAAGGGATCTTGACTGGGGTAAAGGACGTTTTCAAAGCAGAAGAGGTGATCGCTAACTCCATTGCCGATAGCATCCGTCCCTCTCTACTGCCCGAAATTGAAATCGCAACTATTGATGGCAAACATCTACTCGTGATCAAAGTATCTCACTGGAAAGGGCCGTTTTATCTAAAAAAAGAGGGCTCCAGTGGAGTTTATATTCGCTTGGGATCTACGAGTCGCCCTGCTGGACCTGAGCTGTTAGCTGAATTGCAACGCTCAGTTCTCACCCTCTCTTATGATCAGCAGCCGTTAAGTGAGTTAACCAAAGAATCTTTGGATTTGGAAGCAGCGATACGGTATTTTCAGTCGACTGGCAAACAAATCAATGAGGAGAAGCTCCGCTCTCTGGGAGTCTTGACCGCCTCGGCGAATCGATGGGTTCCTTAGATAGGGGGACTCATTTTATTTGGGAAACGGGAAGAGCAAGAACGGCTGATTCCTGATGTTGCAGTGCGGTGTGCGAGATTCATTGGAGATACAAAAGCCTATATTCTGGATCAGTTTCATGTAGAGGGAAGTATTTTGGATGCGGTGAATGAAGTGCCTAAATTCATTGCCCGAAATACACGGCTGGCTGCCCGTTTTGGGGAGATGCAGCGCAGGGACATTCCCGAATACTGTTCTATTGCCGTTAGAGAAGCATTGATCAATGCCTTAGCCCATGCAGATTATTCGCTGAGGGGATCGCACATCCAGATCGCGATCTTCAATAATCGATTGGAGATCCAAAATCCTGGCATGTTTCCTTTTGGTTTCACAATGGAAGATTTAAAGGCAGGAGTGAGCCGAATCCGCAATCGGGTGATCGCTCGGATTTTCCACGATTTGCAGCTGATGGAAGAATGGGGCAGCGGATACAAAAGGATTTTGGACGCTTGCAAAGAGGGGGGCTATCCAGAGCCTAAATGGGAAGAATTGGGAACGACTGTGCGCGTAACTTTTTACCCCCATGTCCAAGCTTCGCTTCCAGTAGAAAAGCAGTTTGTTCTGGCTGAAGAGCCACCCTTATTGAGTCGAGAACAGGCGATCATCGATCTATTTAAGGGTCATGAAAGCTTGCCCTTCCGGGAAATCTATAAAAGGCTCGTCCCCCGTATTTCTGAACGGATGTTACGTTATAACTTAGCCGAACTAAAGAAAAGAGGGTTATTGATCTCTACCGGCAAAGGTAGATCTAATGTATGGAGCAAACCTTAGAAACGATCATTTTGATAGGGAATTCCGCCAACTTCTTCGAAGGTTGGCGGGAAGCGAGAGGGGGAAAACCCCCCTCTCGAACTCTCCCCCAGCCGGCCGCCGAAACGGTGGGCGGCCCCTCCCGGCAAGCTTCTCGTTTTTCGAAGAAAAATGAGAAGTTGTCGGAACCTCTTACTTCAGATTTCTAGATGGTTTTTTGCGAGAAAGGGTTATGCAATACACCTAGCATAGGGGATTGTGTAAAAAGAAAGGCAGTGATATCTTCCTTGACCATTCTTTTTCGGAGAATATTGTGGCCGTTTCAGGAGTATCAATGATTTTCGCAGGAACGGCACCTGTTTTCGACGATCCCG
>CAYZHU010000235.1:0-2230 GCA_964477585.1 uncultured bacterium | reverse complement strand
CGGAAAAATGAATGGGAAACTGTTTTCTCTCTTGAAAAGTTTTCTTCTCTAGCTGAGAGCCCCACGGATATTCGAAACTGTAGCTTTCCGATTCCCGAATGACCGTGATTTTTGCCACCCCACCGAGACGGCCCAAAACGGTTGGGTTCAAGCCAAAGGAAAATCGACCTTGGGTATCGGCAAACATCACAATCTGCTCGCTTCTGCTGCCTGAATCGTGGATTAGCGCCACTCGCTCTCCAGGAACAAAATCAGAAGCTTGAAGCTGGAAGCGGGTCAGCATGGGGTGGGTCACTTGCAGTGAGATTCCTTTTGCCTCGAGCGGATAGGGGAGGAATTCAGCGGTAGCGATTGCATAATGCTCTTTAGAGACAATCGCAAAAATGATCGGTTTTCCCATTACAAGCCCTTCCGCGACGACAAAGGGCACTTCTTTTTCTTCATGAGTCCCTTTTTTATCGAAGACTTTGAGGATCCCGCCTTCTTCCACTTCAAATTCGAATTGGGGCTCGATCTTTTCATTCACAGGGTCGATTTGGGCAAAGATCATCCGTTCCTGAAGAGGCACTCCCGTTGCTTTCAGTTCAGAATCATTTAGCGTAAGAGAGAATTCGCTGCTCGGTTGGTTCAAACTCTGTTCGACGATCCAACGGTCGCGGACGCGTGGAAATTCCTCTTTAGAAGAGAATTCCATTACGTGTTGTTTTTGATTATAAGTGCATCCGCAAATAAGAATTGAAAGTAAAATTAATTTTTTCATGGATAATATAATACAATATATCCGATTTGTTTAATAGTAGAAGATAAAGAAAATCCGTGCGAGACCGAGACCGGGCCCGATACCGAGACCGAACCGAGTCTCCGTTTTC
Organism: uncultured bacterium; assembly: GCA_964477585.1. Lineage (GTDB taxonomy): Bacteria > Chlamydiota > Chlamydiia > Chlamydiales > SM23-39 > CAYZHU01. The sequence continues at coordinate 1,361 of CAYZHU010000235.1, read as the reverse complement.
CGAAAAAATTAACGCAAAGACGCGGAGTCGCAAAGGCGCAAAGGAAAATTCTTACTGCTTCGCAGGAGTTAGATCGCGACCCTGCGCTGAGTTAAAGAGAGGATGTCTTAACAACCGGGCACGGGCAGAGACACGGTTCGGTCTCGCACGGTCTTATGCAAATCTTTTTAAATAGCTCGGGAGAGGAGTTTTAGGACGAAGGCTAAAGCTATGGGAAGGCGCACTGTTGTCCAGCCCCACAGTTTGTAGAAGATGCTGAGGATGGTCAAGGCTATCAAGGCAGGATAGGTCACCTCAAGGATCGGGCCCAAGATTTTGGCTATGCCGCTAAATTCAAGCGTCGAGACAAAAAAGGCTATGGCGAGGGTGATCAAAAGGGAGACCCAGGAAGGAATTTTCTCTTTTGCCACTTCCTTGCGTAGGAAGTCGGAAAAAAGGATAGCGAGAACGACTGCAGTAGTCAGGCAGGCAAGGATCACGGCGACGCAAACGACAGGAGCTGCCCAAGGGCCTAAAGATGCCGAAGCGACAAACCCTAGCATTTCCTGCGGAGGGACCGAGGCCAGTTGAGGAGAGTAGATCGACCCGAGGAGCACGAGGAGGAAGTAGATGATCGAGAGAAGTCCCGCGCCGATCAGGGAAGATTTTAAAAAAATTGTGAGAGTAGAGGAATTATCGCCCGTTCGGTGTTGTTGGAGATGGTTGATCACAAACCCAGAAAAGAAAAAGGCGGCCAATAGATCCATCGTCTGATATCCCTGAAGGATCCCGTTCTGAAAGCTTTTCCATGCGCCTGTCGGGTTCGACTGGGGGAGAGGGGAATGGAGGTATCCGAATAAGGCGATTGCACCGAGTGAGAGGAGAAGAAGGGGGGTGAGGATCGAGCCGAGAAGAGGGACGATCTGGTTCTTCCGTATTGTGAGGAGGAAAATCAAGGCGCATCCGATGACGCTGAAAAGCCAAAGGGGTGTCTCCGGAAGAAGAAGCCGGAAAGCTCCATGCGCCACGGTGATGCACCGGGCCAAAACGCCAAAAGGGCCCATAAGAGATAAGGCGATCAATGGGAACCAGAAGGTAGCCGGTTTGCCCAATCTGCTGAAAAATTCATCGGAATTCCCATTGAAGAGGAGCATAGCGAGAATGCCGAGAAAGGGGACGAGGACGCCTGTTAACAGGATCCCGATTGTCGCAACGCAAAAATGGCCTTCGCTCAGTTGTCCCACCACGAGAGGAAATACGAGATTGCCCGACCCGAAGAACATCGAGAACATCGCAAGGCCGGTAGATAAAACGATCTTCTTATTCATAAATCAGATCGATTCTAAAGATTGTATTCCTTTCTTTTCAAGGAAGGACTTTTC
>CAYZHU010000234.1:0-2244 GCA_964477585.1 uncultured bacterium | reverse complement strand
TCTCCAACGTCACATCGTTCGCATCTACGCCGAGCTGCTCCACGATGATATCAATCACTTCTTGCTGTATTGTCATACCATTCCTTGTTTTGTTTACATAACCATTCCGCCGTCGACCGTAAGCACCTGCCCAGTAATGTAGCTGGCAAGGTCGCTAGCTAAAAAAAGCGCCGCGTGTGCAATATCGCGCGGCATGCCAATTCGACTCATGGGAATTTTTGAGAGAATCGATTCTTTCACCTGATCGGAGAGTCCCGATGTCATCTGCGTTTCAATATAGCCAGGAGCCAGACAGTTAGCCCGGACATTCCGAGATGCGAGCTCCTTCGCTAAAGATTTTGTAAAACCAATCATGCCCGATTTCGAAGCGGCATAGTTGATCTGCCCAGCATTTCCTGTCAGGCCAATAACCGAAGAGATATTGATAATCGTCCCCGATCTTGCTTTCATCATTGGTCGGGCAAATGCGCGGCATAAATTATAGACTGACTTTAAATTCACATCGACGACGAGATCCCAATCTTCTTCGCTCATCCGAGCGAGCAGTCCATCGCGCGTAATCCCCGCATTGTTGACGAGAATATCGATATGGCCCCATTCCTTCAGGAGCTTATCGACAGATTCTTCTACTTCTTTAGAATTAGAGACATTGACTAGCGCATAGGTCACTTTTTGTTCAGGAGATGCTCTCAACGCCTCAATCTCTTTCACTGCCTGTTCGGCCCGCTCTTGATTCGTCCCAAAAATCGCAACATCGGCCCCCTGTTCCGCATAGATCGAAGCGATCGCTTTGCCAATCCCCGCGGTCCCGCCAGTAACAAGCGCTTTTTTTCCCTTTAACAAGAGCTGCATGTGTGACACTCCAATGCCTTTACGAGTTCATCCAAATCTCCCACTTTCTCTACAGAAAATGAGGGAACTCCCATTTTTTTATTCAAACCTGTCAATGTCTTGCCGCATCCCATTTCTATAAATAATTCCACACCCATCTCTTTCATCGCAGCAATCCCTTGCTCCCACCGGATCGATTGCGTCACCTGCAAGGTGAGGTTACGCTTGATTTCCTCAACTTTTTGGACCGGTTTCCCCGGGACATTCATCACAAAAGCAATTTCGCTTTCTGTAATCTTCGCTTTTTCAATCCAGGGAGAAAGCCCATCTTGAGCCGTTTGCATGAGGCCGCTATGGAACGCGCCATGAACCGTGAGCGGGATTGCCCGCTTCGCCCCTTTCTCTTTCAAAAGAAGGCTCGCTTGCTCTACTCCTTCTTTAGTCCCTGAAATAACCGTTTGACCCGGAGCATTATAATTGGCGACCCAAACACCTTTCAACCCTTTTATACTCGCCTCGATCGTTGCCGCATCGAGCCCGAGAATCGCTGCCATCGTACCTGGGACTCTTTCGCACGCCTCATTCATCAATTTAGCCCGCATCTGGACCAATCTTAAGGTATCGGCAAATCCCAATCTTTTTGAAGCCGAAAGGGCTGTGTATTCGCCCAAGCTCAAACCTGAACATACAAATGGCTTAAGATCAGGCATTTGCTGATTGACTACGCGGTATACCGCCATGCTGACGACAAAGATCCCTAGCTGGCTATTTCGGGTCTCGGTCAGAAGACTCTCAGGGCCTTCAAAAATTACCTTGCTCAATCTCTCAGATAGGATCTCATCGGCCTCTTCGAAAAGCTCTCTTGCGATCGGGAATGATTCGTAAAGATCTTTTCCCATTCCCGCATACTGAGCTCCTTGCCCAGGAAATAAAAAAGCTAATTTTTTCATATAGACCTTAAAACAGCAGATCCCCAGGTAAATCCGGAACCAAACGCGGTCAAAAGGATCCTTTCCCCTTTTTGAATTCCTTGAGTTTTCAACATCTCATCCAACGCAATCCCAATCGAAGAGGCTGAGGTATTCCCGTATTTATGGACTGTCTTGTAGACCCTGTCGGCTGGGAGCTCAAAACGCTTGGCCATAGCATCGATAATTCGTACGTTGGCCTGATGAGGGACAAGCCAGCTGATTTCACTCTCTTTTAGGCCCAGCGCATCGAGGCACGCTTTGCAGGAGCCTTCCATCCGCCTTACCGCATGCTTAAATACTTCATTTCCAGCCATTTTAATATAATGCATGCCGCATGCGACGGTCTCTGTAGTTGCAGGCTTGCGACACCCGCCTGCTGGGAGACGCAGCAGTTCCGGTTGTTGACCATCTGCGCATAGCTGAACATTCTCGATGAGTTATA
>CAYZHU010000233.1:0-2251 GCA_964477585.1 uncultured bacterium | reverse complement strand
TGGCGGCAAGCGGCGTCGGATTCCACCTTTTGTATGGGAAGGAGAGGGTCACCGATGAGGTGATGAAAGAGCTTTTGCATCTTGCTTCCCATGCCCATGCGATAGAAAAAATGGGGGCGATGCAGCGGGGCGATCCGATCAATGCGATCGAGGGATTCGAGAGTGAAAACAGGTCCGTTCTCCATACGGCGATGCGCGATCAATTTGAGAACCGGCAAATTTCATCTGTTGGAAAAGAGGCGGCGGAGCTTGCAGCGCGAGAGCTTCATAAACTGGAAAAATTTCTCGAGAAAATCGAAGGAAAATTCACCGACTTGATCCAGATTGGGATTGGGGGATCGGATCTGGGGCCAAGGGCCCTTGCGATCGCGCTCCAATCTTTCCATAGGCCAGGCCATCGGGTCCATTTTATTTCGAATGTCGATCCTGACGATGCAACTGGAGTGTTGAGCCAGGTCGATTTGAAAAAGACATTGGTCGTAGTCGTCTCAAAATCGGGGACTACGTTAGAGACGCTTACGAATGAACAATTTGTCCGCTCCCGATTTACCAAGATGGGGCTCAATCCGAAAGACCATTTCGTGGCTGTCACAGGGGAAAAGAGTCCCATGGACGATCCGGCCCACTATTTAGCTAGCTTTTACATCTGGGATTTCGTAGGTGGCCGTTATTCCGCCACGTCCATGGTGGGAGGGGTCACTTTAGGATTTGCGCTTGGCTTTCATGGCTTTAAAGAGATCCTCCGAGGCGCTCATGCGATGGACCAGCACGCGCTCATTGCAAAGCCATCTGAAAATCTCCCTCTTCTCTCTGCTCTCTTAGGCATTTGGAACCGGAATTTTCTAATGCTCCCCACAGTTGCGATCATCCCTTATTCACAGGCGCTTCTCCGGTTTCCGGCGCATTTGCAGCAGCTCGATATGGAATCGAACGGGAAGCGAGTTACGAAAGATGGGAAGTTTTGCGATTTTCATACAGGGCCGATCATTTGGGGGGAGCCGGGGACGAATGGGCAGCATTCGTTTTATCAGCTGATCCACCAGGGGACTGATACGATCCCGCTTGAGTTCATCGGTTTTGAAAAAAGCCAATATCCGCAAGACTTCATCTTCCAACAGACAAGCTGTCAAGAGAAGCTCCTCTCTAATTTGTTCGCCCAATCGATCGCTTTGAGCATTGGGCAGAAGAGTCCGAATCCCAACAAATTTTTCCCGGGCAATCGGCCTAACCGGATTCTTCTTGCGGAGCGGCTCGATCCGTTTACGCTGGGCGCACTTCTTGCCTTTTATGAACATAAAGTGGCGTTCCAAGGGTTTATCTGGAATATCAATTCGTTTGATCAGGAAGGGGTGCAGCTTGGAAAGACGCTCGCTGCCAAGATGACGCAGCTCTTCAAAACAAAACGGGAAGGGACAAAACCTTCCGCTTTTCCTCTAGGCGAAGCCTACCTGGATTTCTTAGAAGGGTAAAAAGAAGTTTCTGAATTAACTTTTGGCAGGGAAATACTACATAAAAAATGATTGAGTATTGTACGTATGCCTGATATATTGTACAGTATGATTTCAATCAGAAAGACGACTGAGTTTTCCGAATGGTTGAATAATCTCACATGGAAGGAACAAGGTCAAATCAATGCGAGATTGGAAAGAATTCAAAACTCAGGTCATTTTGGTGATGCGAAAAGTCTTGGAAATGGTCTAGCTGAGCTACGTTGGAAAAATGGGTGGCGAATCTATTTCTTTAAAGAAGATAAGTACATGATTGTACTACTTGTTGGGGGACATAAAAATGCTCAAGAAAAAGACATCCAGAAAGCGCGGCTTCTCCTTAGAAGATATGCCTACGCTTCAAGTTAACAAAAAAGCAAAACTTCTAAAACATGATGCCCGATCTTTTTTCCATGACTTCGATAAAGTAGGTACTGCACTTTTGGAAAGTCTTATAGAAAATGATACGGAAGGATTTATCGAGATTTTGGATGCCTATCTGAAGGTGAATCGAGCTGAGATAGCTAAAAAAACAGGACTATCTCGATCAACTGTCCAACATGCTCTATCTAAAAAAGGGAATCCTACGCTCAAGACAATTGCAAAAATTGTGCACGAATCTGTTGCATAAGAGGGTATTGATGCAACTGTTCACGCCAGGGAACAGTTTTTTAAAGTTCCGTTGAGGATTTGGATTGGGCGGCCGCCTTCCCAGGTTAGCTCTGGAGTGGTGATGAAGACTTGACCGAGTGTGCCCAGCGATT
>CAYZHU010000232.1:0-2260 GCA_964477585.1 uncultured bacterium | reverse complement strand
AAGATGTCTATGTGAACATGATTGAGAAAGGGATCGTAGATCCGACGAAAGTCGTTCGCTGCGCCCTTCAATTTGCCGCTTCTATCGCAGGTCTTCTCCTCACAACTGAGGCGATCATCACCGAAGAAGAGCAAGAAAAACCAGCTACAGCAAACGCTGGCGCTGGCGACATGGAATATTAAATTCCTCTAGTGGGGGTCCCTTAAAAGGGACCCTCATTTTCTATTCGGAGAACGGAAACGCACCGGGGTCCTCAACAATGCATCATCATTGGGGCGGAAATGTTCACGATCCCTCAAATATTATTCATTTTCTGATATCTTAAGCGGATTCGAAAAGATTTTTAACGGATTCGTCACATTCTCAAATATATTCTCAGGACTGAGAATTCTCTCGATATATTTCTCCAGGCCGGCTTGCTGGAAAATCATCCGAATCAATTCTTTCGTTGGAAACCCATTCTTGCTATCGATCTCATCGAATTCCATCCTCTCGATCGTCTGCATTTGAGGCACTTGTAATATTTTTGCCTGGATTCCTCGGACCTCGACGGTAATATTCGTGATGACTACTTTATGGATGATCACCTCTCTTCCATGTCCATCATCTGAGATATTGGAGCCGATCGCAGTCCAATTGTTCTCGGTACCTGTTGCATTTGAGAATTCAATTCCCAGATAGACTTTGTCCATGTAAATGCTATCGAAGACGCAAGGATTGGAGACGAGCTGTTCAGGCTTATAATCAACCGTAGTCTTGCCCGCCGTTAAAGCGTTTGGCAACTTGAACCCTCTGGGATTTTTGACCCTGAACCCGTTCATGATCGTCTGATGCGGCCAAACGGAAATCGTGCTGATCGAAATTGGGACTTTTATCTTGTGGGTTAAATAGGAAGATAGAATAGGCGCCTTGACTAACCAGAAGAAGACAATCGCCCCCAAAACGACAAGGAGAGTTATTTTCCAACCATGATTCATATAATTGCAACATGGAGGATTTTTAGATTTTTTTCCACAAATTCAAAAAAAACTCGCATAAAACTATTAGGATTGTGTAAAACTGCCATCTATGTTTTATGAAGTTTTGAAAGGGAAAGCGGAGAAAGCTTTCATCCGGTTCCCTCATCTATTCGACAGGCGATTGGAAAAAGGTATTGAGCGGGTGATCGCCAACACGACCGATTCTTTTTTCGATTCCCACCCCATTTCCCATATTCGAAAAATTGTCCTAAACCAATTTTTCCAACAAAAAGAAATCGAAGAGAAAATCAGAGAAGGAGAACGGGATCAAAAATACCTCTTGGTCCACCTCTTCCGCTCTTATGCTCAAATCTGCCTCTCTTTAGCTTTTACGACTTCCTATCGGTTCCAGAAAGAACAAATCCTAAAAGTACTCTATTCCTTGATTCCTGGAATCGAAGAGGTTCCTGGTTCCTTTTATCTTTGGCAACACCCAGAACTTCCCTATATTTTCTGTTATTTAGAAGTGCATAAAATGAGAGGAAAAGATCCAGAACCGAATGAACTTCGAGAAATGGAAAGCGCTCTCAAAGAGCTCCTTTTAGCGATCCCTCCTCTCACCTCCGCTGTGTTCTGGCCCTACAACAAAGAAGAATCTTATAGGCAGATCCAACTCTTGAAGCAAGAGATGAGCGACCCTAAAGATCTTCCCCATATCTCCGTTCAATTCCAGGAGCAAAGCCCCACTTTTCTCGAATTTTTAGTCCACATCGTCCGTCCCGAAGGAGAGGAAAGCCTTCAGTCCACAATAAAAAATATCCCCTTTTTCACCTTTTGCCATTTCCAAAAAAATTTCCAATCGCCATTCCCGATCGAGGTGGGAGCCTTTTCGATCCCAATCCCCTCCCACTCTTTTGTCGTCCGGGAATCGATCAATCTCCTCTATGCGAGAAGATTCCTTCTGAAACATATCGAGATGGTTTTAGGCCCCTTGAGAGATTACAATGGGGGCTTGTTAGAAAAACAACAGGAGCATTTTGAAGCGATCCGGATCGCGCTTGGCCAAAAGATCCCTCATTTCGATCTCTTTGCCGAAAAGCTTTTTTACGCTCTCCACTCGATGGAGACCTGGCTCTCTCTCTCGCTTGAAGAGGCGGAATCCCTTTTCACCGCCTTTTCCGAACTCATGGTCGCTAAAGAAACCCATGCCAACCGGAAAAAACCAGGCCATTTCACGATTTTAAAAACAGCCGCTTCGTCCGAACTACACAATAACAACCAGTTTCAAAACGGATCGGCCC
>CAYZHU010000231.1:0-2291 GCA_964477585.1 uncultured bacterium | reverse complement strand
ATGCTCAGGTAAATATAGCAATATCTAGAATGCCCACCTTTGTTTTTGGAAAAAATAATATGAGTGCTATACCTCGCCAAATCCAAGAAGAGTTGAGAGATCCAAGTTGCTTTATCCCTTATCAGCGAAAAGGTGACTCTCCTCAAATAAGAGTGATGCAAGTAATCCGGAACTTAGGTTCTGAGAAAATGGGTAATTTAGCTGGGAATTACAGTATTTGGGGTACACCCGAGCCAGACCGAGTGAATATTCATTATATTAAGCGCATCTCTCCTACTGCCGAACTTTATATGCAGTCCTGGCAAACGATCGAAATTCAAGAAGGGGGGATTAAGGCTGTTGTTAATGGCCGGAAGTTTACTCATTTCGAAGACTTGAAAAAGCACTTACATTTGACTGAGTCGTTTAGTCAAGCCCATGCTAAAGAGATTCTCAAACAAAAACGCGCGGAGTGCCTTTGAAAAGCTTCATAAATGCATCATATTGGGATAGATTCAAAGAGGTTATCGAGATCCATTCATTGCTATAGAATCGAGTTATTTTTATTCTTTTTTATTTATAAAAAGTTTATAATTTATCCATTATAACTATTATGTCGAGAATATAAATGAATCCGATTCATTATTACAATCAAAATGGACAGGCATCCTTTCCCTATCTGTCCAATCTATACCTCAATGGGGTAAATGCTCCACCTCCGGACCCCCTCCTCTCGCAGGCCCTATTGACAGCTGCTGTCTCTCAGAACGTGTTGGCCCACTCTAGTCCCCTTGGTTTTCTAGCCCCCTATCCCACAAATACTCTCGGTGCTTTGAGCATGGGTGCTGCCATTCCATCCCTTTTCCCCCCTAATTTTCCTCTTCCCGTTATGTCGCCGCCTTCTGTTTTTAGAAATGTCATGAACCCGTTTGCGAGTCCTGCGCAATTTCTGCCTCCCAATACCCCTATCCTGAGTGCTCCGTTTGCGAGTCCGGTGGTGCCACAACTTATATCTTTCAATGATCCTGTCCAAAATCCAGTCGCAGGCCTGCTCATGCCACAACCTGCGCTTTCTGATAGTACTACTGTGGATACCCCGTTTACGAGCCCTGTGAGGGGACAAGTTGATTATGACTATGAAAACTATGAAGAAGTAAGAGATGCATTTTGTTCGGATTTCTTTACAGATTTTCCGAGCAGAAAGAGCTTCGCACCAAAAAATCTGCAGAGTATTGATCATCCTAAATACAAAGCCTTGTTGAAAAATCTAGAAAACGTGAGTGGGGATCAGGACACATTTAATGAAAACTTGCAGAGGATATCATGGTGTTTGAAAGGACGATTCCGTCTAAAAAGAAATTCGCAAAATCCGAAGAGAGTCCGAGAGGATGACTCTCTTGCTCCACAACGGCAGAAGAGGAAAAAATTTTGTGCTCTTCAAAGTTTCTTGGATTTGAAAGATGATCCGCATCTACCAGATGAGCCTGAATTCCAATTTCAAACCTATGAGCAAATAAGAAATGCTTTTTCTGATGATTTCTTTAAAGACCCTGCTAATACACAAGACATTACACAAGAGACGCTGATAAAAACGACCCAACCTCTTCAATGCAGAGCGTTGTTGAAAAACCTATTAAGAATTAGCGGAAAGAATCGAGACCAATCTGATGTCTACTTAAGACGGTTCGCTCAATTTGTACGGGGCCGATGGAAAACGATTCTTAAGGGGAGAGAAGAAACGGGAAATGTTAACTTTATCCCGAAAAAACCACAGCTTATGGAAAGAGATCTTGGAGGCGCAAGTAAACTGGAAGCGTTGCGTTCAGAGGAGTTTAATCCTAAAGGACAAGTGGTTCCGTTTCCAACTTACGAATCCATATGCCAATCATTTATAGAGGCGTTTTTTAAAAACTGTCCAAATTTCTCATTCAAAGAAAAAAAGATTTACGAGATTACAGATCCTGCCTGCAGAAATCTTTTGATCCAATTAGTGCAGCTTAGCAAAAATGCGGCGTCTACTCGGAAAAGTGTAGCAAATCTTTTGGATAGGATAAGGCAGACAAGACATCGTTGTAATAAAAAAGCTGCCTCTCTCACTGTCGGCTTGAATGCGCTCATCTGCGCTGCAACTCATATAGACCAACGGAATTCTGGATCATCTTCTGATCAAGGACTCCACTCCTAATTGTAAATACGATCATCTCTAAAATGCTGAGCCTTAGAAAGGTTAAAATCTTTGCCGATGAGTTCATCGATAGGCCCCTCCCCCAGCCGTGCATGGCTCAATCTCTTGTGCAAGAAGAAGTAACTTC
>CAYZHU010000230.1:0-2307 GCA_964477585.1 uncultured bacterium | reverse complement strand
ATTTCGACGACGAGATCTACATGACCGAGCGGGAAAAATACAATGCGCTCCTCAAAGAGATCAAAACATTCCATGAACAGGGACGCCCCATCCTTATCGGAACCGAATCGGTAGAAGTGTCTGAAAAACTTTCCCGAATCCTCAAGCAGAACCGGCTAGAACACACGATCCTCAACGCAAAGAACCACGCTAAAGAAGCTGAGATCATTGCTGATGCGGGCAAACTCAGCGCGATCACCTTAGCGACAAACATGGCAGGACGAGGAACCGACATCAAGCTGAAAGAGGGCGTAAAAGAAGTGGGAGGCCTCCATGTGATAGGCACCACGCGCCACCAATCGCGCCGGATCGACCGGCAGCTCCGCGGAAGATCAGGCCGCCTTGGAGATCCAGGCTCTTCCAAATTCTTCGTCTCCTTCGAAGATTCCCTCATGCGCCTTTTCTCATCCCCTCGCATGACCGCTCTTTTGCAACGGTTCCGCCCGCCTGAAGGGGAGCCTATTTCTGCAAAAGTGCTCAATAAATCGATTGAAACCGCTCAGAAGCGGGTCGAACAGAGAAACTACACGATCCGAAAACACACTCTCGAATACGACGATGTGATGAACAAGCAGAGGCAAGAGGTCTACGCCTTCCGCAATGAGCTCCTCTTCTCTGAAAATCCGATCCAGATCACCGAAGATCTCCTTTCTACCGTCGTGAGCAGCATCGTGACGCCCTACATTTCCGCAAAAGAGAAAGATTGGGACCCAGCCGCTCTTCGTCAGTCTCTCACAACCCATTTCCCCGTAAGTTTTGAAGAAAATGAGTTGGATCACGCCTCTTCTGCCGACCTTGAGAAAAAGGCAATTGAGAAAACACTCACTACCTACCAGCAAAAACTCTTTTTCCAGAGACAGCTCGTCTCTTCTTTCCGGCCCGATTTAGGCGATGCAGAGAAAGCGCTGAACGTGCTCCAAGAAGTTGTCCGGAACCTGATGATCCGGAAAATCGATCAACATTGGCAGGAGCATCTCCTCCATATCGATCACCTCCGATCTGACGTCCACATGAGGACCGTTGGGCAGAAAGATCCCCTTCTCGAGTTCAAACATGAATCGTTCTCTCTCTTTGACAGCTTCTCGCAAAATCTTCGCCAGGAGATCGCCCGCGATCTATTCCGTTTTGAAATGATGCCGCAGAGACCCGATCCATTCCTCAAATCGCCGGAAGCGCACCAGAGGCTCCAGAAAAAGCTCGCTGAACTGCAGCAGAAACAGCAGAAGGTACCGGAACTCTCATGAAATGGCGAACCCTGATCTTTTCCCTAATCACACTGAGCTTCATAGCTTCTTTTTTTTCATCCGCATTTGCTGAAGAAAAAGAGGCATTTGGCTTAACTTCCTATGGCGCCATCACTTTAGACTCCCTGAAAAGCGCAGGGCTCCTGAAACTCAACGGCACTTCGGTCGCCGCTCTTCAGGTCAAAGGCTCTCTCATAGCCAAAGACGCAACCATTGGCTCTCTTGAGATCTTTGGCGAGGCGAACCTTTCCAATTCCACTGTCGAGAAAACGAGTTCTATTTTTGGCACACTCCAGGCGACCCACGCCATCTTCCTGCAACCCCTCACTCTTCAGACCCGAAAGGCGACTTTTACCGCCTCCAAGCTCGATTCTATCCGCATCCAGTCTAATGAGGACCGCAAGGGGAAACAGGTCCTAGAACTCCGTCAGGGGACTGAAGTCAACGGGCCTATCGTCTTCGAATCGGGCAATGGCGAAGTTCACGTCTCCCGCAATTCCCATCTCTTTGGCCCCGTCACCGGCGGCAAAATCCTAAAAAGCAAGTAACGCCCTAATATCGGGATTAAATTTCAGCAAATCAAATTTTGATTGTGTTATAATTGATATTATAACAAAGAGAAAAATCATGGCTATTCAAGCTTATTATAATCTTATAAAACGCGCAGAAACGGCTCTCACAAAAAACCCCAATAGATATTTTCACAAAAGTGAGATGACCAACGATATCTTATACAAAAGCGGCTCCTCCATCCGTCAATACATGTCTCGATTCACTCCTTGGAGATGGGTCGTCAGTAAAATAGTAGACAAGGCCGTAGAAACGGCTTGGAACCGTATAATGCCCTCTTCTACATAGTATCCCCGGGATAGCGCGGGGCGTCCCAGCCCTCTCCTGCAACTCGTTTCTAAACGCGTCCTCCCTCCTAATCATCAAGATATTTATAATCAAACACTTATATTATACCGATATTCAACAAAAATCATTAGATTTATAATACAAATTTATGGTATAATATAATAAA
>CAYZHU010000229.1:0-2319 GCA_964477585.1 uncultured bacterium | reverse complement strand
TCCCTTCATCCAATGCATTCTGTAACTGACTTAGATTAGCCACTTTATCCTCTAGCACCTGATCCCGTTCTTGGGTTAAGTCGTAAAGTTTTTCATATGCTTTTTCAAGAATTTTCTTTTTCTCTTCCAGGGTTTTAACAGCCTGATCGAACCGATTCTTTTTAATCGTCATCAGCTGCTCAAGGGGGTAACTTAAGGGCTTATCCATTCAAAATAAACTTTAACCGACTTAAGTCATTGCTGGCAAATGGGAAGATTAGCTGCAAATAAAATATTTAATTGAAAGCTGACAATAAATCATTTCACTATGAATAAAGTCATATTTTTATTATAATAATACGCGAAACTTTATTAACAATAATAAGTATTTAATAAACGGAGATATATATGGCAAAAGTAAATAAAAATGCCAATCCTTTTGAAGTCGCTAAGATGCAGACCTCGATCAACAAGAGAAACGCAGCTATCGGCGCATTAGTTTTGGGTAGCGGTACGTATATGTTGGCAGAGGTAATTATTGCTACGGGATTATCGGTAGCAGCCGCCTTTTCCGGTGTAGGTATTGCAGTCCTCGCATTGGCTATTATCGCAACGCTTGGTTACTTGGCTTACACTCGCAAGAGTTCAAAAGCAGCACAAAAAGAGCACAGACAATTTGTCGCTCAACAAGCCGCTCAACAAGCCGCTCAACTGAAAGCGCAAAAATGGTTTTTTGACCCAAGAAAATATATTCGGTCATAATACCTGACAAGCAGATTTTTCACCCCCAACCGCTTCCTGAAAAGGAAGCGGTTTTTTTATGTTTAAATAAAGGGCATGCAGCCTCGCGCACGTAAAAGGATCAGCACAGAGGCAAAGCAAAACCCGAGATAGAGAGGACGGGAGACGAAAACAACTTTCGCTGACGCGAAAGAATTGCTTCGCAATTGCGGGGCTTCGCCCGGAGGAGGAAAGAAGTTTCAGATGGGCTTTAGAGTTAGGCGGCGAATTCCTCTCTTAAGAATGGGCTCATTAAAGTTGATGAGAAGCCCCACCTCCTTATTAGTAAGACGAAGATAGGTCAATAATTGGGCCTCATGAACAGGCAGAATCCCCTCTACTGACTTTAACTCGAGAATTACCAAATTTTCAACGAGGAAATCAGCCCGAAATCCACAATCCAATTTCCTATTTCTATACACAAGTTGAACTGGTACTTCCCGCTTGAACTGTAATCCCCTATTTTCAAATTCCAATTCTAAGCAAAACTGATAGGCCGCTTCCAGCAGGCCCGGCCCTAAACTCCTATGGACCTCAATGGCTGCGGCAATAATTTCATGAGTTAATTGCCCATGTTCAACGAATGTTTTGACCATCTCTCCTCCTTCGGGCGAAGCCCCGATAAATCGCTTTGCGATTTTTTTCGCTCCTAGCGAAAAATTGTTCCAGTCTCTCTACCTCTCTATCTCAGGGTTTTGCCCGGCCTCTGTGCTGATCCTTTACACAAACGCGAGGTTAAACAGCCGTCCAGCCTAACATAAATTTTTTATTCCTATCAACAACCTATTTCACTGGAAATTATCTCAATTTCTTAATATAATTGTCATAAATTATATGAGGAATAATATGAGCGCTATTGTTAGTTCAAGATTAGATTATTTAAATAAAAACCCTGGTGCCAAAACTTCTTTTGGAGAGATCGCCCACGAATTGGAGCACTTGAAGATTAGAGAGCGAGTCGGCTCGTTCGTGACCCTTTCCGGCACGGTTTTATTGATGGTTAGCTTGGCGGGCATTTTGGGGGGCGGAGCATTCTTGCTCGGAGCTCTAGCTGCCATCGCAGCAGTGGCTGCCCTTTATACCTACTTCACTCGCGAGGCGGAAAGCGCGCTGAGAGGCAAACAAGTCCAGTGGCTGAACATCGACACGCAAAATGTCGAAAAAGAACACGGATTTTTAGGCTTGGATTGGTTCTCTAAGTAAAGAGGGCTTTCAGTTGTCTCATCGTTTCTTCAAAGGAGCATTTCTCTTCGACTTGCTGCTTGAGGAAACGATTCACTCGATCAATGTATTTCAAAGCAAAATCTGCATTCTTATCTGAACCGGGTTTGTATTCCCCGATTCGAATCAATAATTCATTCTTTTTATAGTTGGCGAGTACTTCGCGCACTTTTCCGATGAGTTCGAGATGTTGGCGGTCGACGATCTGCGGTAGTATGCGACTGACAGAGCCGAGGACGTCGATAGCCGGGTAGTGGAACTGACGGGCCAGTTCAGAAGAGAGGATGATGTGGCCGTCGAGAATGGAACGGACTTCGTCAGCGACCGGCTCGTTCATGT
>CAYZHU010000228.1:0-2329 GCA_964477585.1 uncultured bacterium | reverse complement strand
TAACAATTATTTCTGAAGATCCGATCACACTGAAAAATATCATGTCTGCGCTTATCCAAACATTGCGCATCCATAACTTAAATCTTCTTGAGCAAGACAATAATTTCATCATCACAAGCAGCAAAACAGTGAACCAACTACCCGCTGTTGTCGGGCATGGTTCTAGAGATGATATGGGAGTTCCCCCGCTACTCACCCGCGTTTTTTGCGTTAAAAATGCCAACCTTGCAGCTGTGGCCGGCATTATTAAACCGATGGTTTCAGCAGCTGCCATTATCGATGTTTACAATGACACACGACAGCTGATTGTCACCGATATTGCAACAAATGTGGAAAAAGTATGCGAACTTCTTAGAACTTTAGACTGCTCCGCCTCTCCTTTAGAAATTGAATCCTACCGCGCAAAGTATCTAGCCTCCGACACTCTCATTGATGCTGCTAAGCAGATTGTTACTCCACTTGCCGGATCGAATCCCTTAGTCTTTGTCCCTCAAAAAGAGACCAATACAATCTATATCGTCTCTACTCCTCTTCTGATTGGCCGAGCTATGGAGGTGATCGAAGATTTAGATGTGGAAATGAAAGAGGCCACAAAAGGCCAGCTCAGTAATGAAAAGGTGTTCCTGTATCAAGTGCAGAATAAAGCGCCGGGCGATATTCAAGAGGAGCTAAAGCAGATTGCAAAAGATTTAGAGTCCTCCTCTATTCCTTCTTACCGTTTGATCCGCGCGCTGAAAAAAGTCAAAACGATCAAGGATTCTAATTCTATTTTATTTATCACAGATCCTGATACCTACAGCAAAATTGAAGATATTTTAAAAACTTTAGACACCTCTACCAATGCCAAAAGCGATTTTTACATCTACAAAATCCAACAAGTCTCCCAGCAGCAGATCGAACATGCTCTAAATGACCTTGCCAAGACATTAAAGAAAAGCACTAACGACCGCGCCCTTGTCGATGCGATTAGTAGCATGAAATACATCAACGAGACCGATTCCTTTATTTTCACTGGAACAAGCGAAGCGCTGAAAAAAATTGCCGATCTTCTACCTACCTTTGATGCCGCTGCCTTCCCCACATCCCATTATTGGCTCTATACGCCCCAATTTATGACTGGCAAGGAATTGGAATCTGCCATTACAGATATCCGAAAAAATTTAGAATCCTCAGGACTCTCTGACCAATCGCTCCTCACGACAATCCGCTCCATGAAATGGGTCCCTGCGACCAATTCTTTAATTTTTACAGGCGATCCAAAATCTTTAGAGCATATCCAGTCCATCATCCACTTTATCGATGTCGATACTTACGCTACATCCTCTAAAATTTTCCTCTATAATCCACAAAATCTCACACGTGAAGAGATTGAGGATGCTTTGGATGAACTGGCAGAAAAATTGGACCACAAAAACATTGCTGACCGCAATTTAGCAGCAGCCATCGACCATATGGCCTGGATTCCAGAGAGCCAGTCACTACTTTTTAAAGCAGATCAAGCCACTTTGGATAAACTGCAAAGCTATTTAAAATCGATCGATGCAAAATCCAAAAATATCGAAGGGGCCTTCTTTGTCTATAATTTGAAATATGCAAGCGGCGAGCAGATCATTGAGAGTTTAGAAAAGGTGGCACACGATATTCCACAGAAAGACCCTAAACAAAAAGCCATTGTCAAAGTGATCGATGATATTTCCTATCTTAAAGAGACAAACTCGCTCTTGTTAAAAGGAACTCAAGATGCAATCGATGAGGTTAAGCTTCTGGTTGAACAATTTGATATTCCAAAAGCAAAACCTGCCTCTTCTGACAAAACTGATTTTTTTATCTATAAAGCCCATTATTTAACCCCTCAAACTCTAGAAGCTGCACTCAAAGAAACTGCCAAAGATCTCCAAGTCTCTGGCCTTGTCGACCAAAACCTGCTCCAATCGATCGAAACCATGCGCTATGTGGAAGCCACAAATTCGTTTGTTTTTACAGGAACAAAAGAATCGCTGGATAAAACCAAAGAAATTTTAACCCTTGTCGATGTACAGACAGCAGAAGAGAGCCAACTAGGCCAGATGGCAGGGCAAACTTTCCTCATTTATAAAGTTAAGTCAGTCTCTATTCCTCATCTGATGACACTTCTTAAAGATGTGAGCACCAACTTAGGAAAAACAGATTCCAAATCTAACCGCGATCTAATCCGCGCTATTGATAATGCAAAACCGATCCAAGAGACCCATTCGCTTCTTTTTGTCGGCACCCCAGAAACTCTTGAAAGAATTAGCGCTTTATTAAAGCAGCTGGATGCCACAGGCGCCTGCAGCTCTACTTCGAAAGG
>CAYZHU010000227.1:0-2364 GCA_964477585.1 uncultured bacterium | reverse complement strand
GATTTCATGATGAACTACCGAGATATGAAAACGGGACTGCCTCTGCCGAGCTACGATCTTTGGGAAGAGAGGCGAGGGATTCTGACTTTCACCGCTTCCAGTGTTTACGGCGGGCTTATCGCTGCATCAAATTTTGCCAAAGAATTTGGAGAAAAGGAGCTGGGAGAGGAATATGCTCAAGGGGCTGCGAAAATGCGCCAGGCGATGGACAAGTTTCTTTTTTTGAAAGAGGAAAACAGATTTGCCCGGATGATCCAGTTCAAAAAAGATGGCTCTATCGAAAAGGACGCGACGGTCGATGCGAGCTTGAGCGGAACCTTTGCATTTGGCGCTTACAGCGCCGATGATCCTATGGTCAAGAGCACGATGGAGCAAATCTACGAAAAATTGTGGAACCCGAATGCCGGAGGCTTAAGCCGATATGAGAACGACTCTTATTATCGGAATAGCGGCAGCGGGCCAGGCAATCCTTGGTTCGTGACAACGTTGTGGATTGCCCAGTACCATATCGCTCGGGCAAAGAACAGAAAGGATCTGGAAAAGGCCCTGGAATTAATGGAATGGGTTGCCGACCATGCCCTGCCGAGCGGAGTTTTGGCGGAGCAAGTGAACCCTGAAACCAACGAGCCGATCTCTGTTTCTCCCCTGACTTGGAGCCATGGGGCCTACATTGCCACAGTCCAGCTATATCTCAATAAGCTTTTAGAGCTGGAAAAATGCACCGCCTGCGGCCTGCCTAAATACTCTAAATATAGATAGTTTCGGCTAGACATTGGCCCCTGGACTCGTTATACTTTTGTTTTAATTTATGCTAAATTGGAAACAGATTGTTCAAGATTATATTATCAAACATTCTAATAAGATCAGGCAGGTTACACGGCCGTTGCGTGATCGACTTCAAATTCAGTACTTTACATACCACCGCATCGACCGCGCAGGGAAATATACAGTCTTAGTGGATCGTCCTGATTGGGCAGAGCACTATGTCGAAGAGAAATTTTACCTTGAAGATCCCTATCTAAGACATCCAGATATTTATAAATCTGGGTTTTGTTTAATTGAAAATCATGGATCTGAAGAATATAGAAAAAGAATCCTCAAAGATGGGAAAGAGATCTTCAACCTAGACCAGGGGGTTATTCTTATTGAAAAAACCGTCGACTCGGTTGAGTTTTTTGGCTTTTCAGGGAATAAAGCGGATTGTTCTCTAGATAAACTTTATTTAAACCATCCTTGGGTGTTGAAGTCCTTTGCGGGGCATTTTAAGAAAGAGCTGAATCGCATTCTCTCCCAGATGGAACAAGAAGCAGACACATTGCCGCATCTCAAGGGAACGGATTTTTACTCCAAACAACTCATACACCCTGATATTCAATCAGCCACGCTTCTTGACTATCTGAAAGACTTAGGAAGAGAGTCAGAAATACTCAAAATCGGGAGTTTATCAAAAAGAGAAAGGCAGTGCGTGAAGCACCTCATTCAAGGAAAAACTGCCAAAGAAACAGCCTACCTCCTTAAGCTATCTCATAGAACGATCGAATTTTATTTTGAAAACATCAAAAATAAACTTTCCTGTTCCACCAAGCAAGAAATTTTGTCTCTGGCTAGAACTTTCGAAGACTTAGGTCTACTGTAATCGCTACAGTAATCGTTATCTATTCACATCTCATACAATCGTAGCCTTTAACAGGAGTATGAAGATGAACCAGATTGAAGTTTTAAAGCAGTTGGAAAATTGCTACGATGGCCTATTGCCAGCAGCAGAAAAAAGCGAACAAGCGTTTGCTTGGTTTTCAGATATCCCCCATCCTATTTTCAACAATGTCATGCACTTGTCTTGCGAGGATGTGGGTACAAAGATCGATACCCTGATCAAAAAAGCACCCGTCGGAAATCCCATTTCTTTTTGGGTTCACCCAGGAAATCGGGCTGATGGACTTGTTGAACTCCTAAAAATACGAGGTTTTGCGCCAATCCTTACGTGTCCATTGATGGCTTGGTCTGTCGAATCAATTCTCCCTTCAAAATGGGATATCCGTTCAGCTAAAGACAGCATGGAAGCGTTCCATGAGATTACGAGCATTGTTTCTCATTTTGATGAGAATACAAAGCAGAAATACGCCGATATTCTTGAAGGCTGCGATACAGAAAACTATCTAATTTTTGTTGCAGGCGAGCCGATCGGTACAGGTATTCTTTTTCCAAATGGGGAAGTAGGCGGAATTTTTAACATTCTGGTGCTGCCGGAGCATCAGAAAAAAGGATATGGCCGAGCTATGATGGAGTTTCTCATGCATAGAGCGGATGAACTCAATCTCAAACAGCTTGTTTTACTGAGCTCTCCTATGGCTGAAAAATTCTATG
>CAYZHU010000226.1:0-2383 GCA_964477585.1 uncultured bacterium | reverse complement strand
CTCAAGAAAAACCCCCTCTTTAAGAGAAGAGTAACAACCACAGAGATAAGCACCACAGGCGGGGATGCCCCGCACCCCAAAGAGGAATATTAAACCACGTGAACGTTTGCGTTTGCGTAACCGTTTCCGATCCGTGCTCCCTTTTTCCGATAAATATTTGCGTAAGAAATCCTGTTTTTGCGAAAAGGGGTTTTATGCGTAAACCGATCAATTGGCCAGACCGTTTTCCCTTCTCAGGACAATCGATCAGTATCGATGTGCATGAAAATATGCTTAAGCAATGCCTTTCTACTGGAAACGAGAAAGATTTAGAAGTTCACTCCCCCTTGATTGAAAAAGGAGAGGTGTATCCTGGCTTGAAGATTGAGAAGATCGTATCTCCTCACCATCCCCTTTATGCGAAGGAGGTATTCCAGGGGCACCCTCAGCATGGGCTTTTCGCCAGTGAAAGAATTCCCGCTGGCGCCGATTTAGGCGAATATGTAGGCGAAATTCGGTTGAGTTCTGTCTCCCAATATGACGGAGGCGTTTATTGCTGGGTTGTCTCTGTCCATAGTTTTATCATCCAAGTCGATTCCCGCCATTTGGCAAATGAGCTCTCCTTTGTCAATGATTATCGAGGAATCGCTCCCGCTCCGAATGTGCAGACCACTCTCATCATTCATCGGGGATCTTATTATTTCGGCTATAAATCAAACCGTGAGATCGCGCCTGGAGAAGAGCTCCTTACCGATTACGGACAACGATGGTCTATATCGCATAAGAGCTGAAGATCTCGATAGTTCGAACCCATCAAGTCCCAACTTTCTATCTAGCTCATTCAAGCACATTTAAGTTGCAATTCGATGGACTCAAAAATAAATTGAGTCTATTATTTTGCTTAAAAGAAAAGTCTTTACCAGCACACATGCTAATCATTTAACCCCTTAACTGACATGAGAAAACTATCCACATTGTCGCAGCCCGCTGCGACTATTCTGCCCCAAGGCCTCATCAACGAACTTCGTTCCATGATCGACCAGACACGTGAATCTGTAGCGACAGTCGTAAACTCCAAAATAGCAATGCTTTACTGGCATGTCGGCAACCGAGTGCGCAAAGAAATTTTGAATTACCAAAGAGCCGAATACGGACAGAAAATTGTCGCAGCAGTGTCGAGACAATTAACCTCCATGTACGGTAAGGGATTCTCAGATAAAAGCTTGCGCCGTATGATCCAGTTCGGGGAAGTTTTCCCTGATGAGAAGATTGTCGCATCGCTGCTGCGACAATTGAGTTGGACGCATTTTACGGTCCTGATTCCAGTTAAGGATACTGTTAAGAGAGAGTTTTACGCTGAGATGTGTCGTATCGAAAAGTGGAATGTCCGCACTCTCACCAAAAAAATTAACTCAATGCTCTTTGAACGTACGGCATTGTCCAAAAAGCCGGAGTCTTTGGTCGAGGCTGAAATCGCTCTGCTTCGTAAAGAAGACCGTCTTTCTCCCGACCTCGTCTTTCGCGATCCTTACTTCTTAGAGTTTTTAAACTTAGACGACCGCTATATGGAAAAAGACCTCGAAGATGCGATCATGCGCGAACTCGAGCAGTTTCTCCTTGAGTTCGGCACCGGGTTCAGTTTCTTGGCTCGCCAAAAGCGCATCGTGGTTGACAATATCGATTTTCATCTCGATCTCCTTTTCTTCCATCGCCGCCTTCGTAGATTAGTTGCCATCGAACTGAAAGTTGGCGACTTCAAGCCCGAATACAAAGGGCAAATGGAACTTTATCTACGTTGGCTAGACAAATACGAGCGCCAGCCCAACGAGGAGTCTCCTATTGGTCTTATCTTGTGCACAGGTAAAAACCACGAGTGTATCGAACTTCTTGAGCTTGATAAAGCAGGCATACATGTTGCTGAATATCTCACGGCACTACCTTCTAAAGAAGCGTTGCGTCAGCAGTTGCAGCAGGCAAGCAAACGTGCACGTCGTCGTCTAGAGGAGGATGCGCACGAGCAGTCCTCTTGACGAAGCCGATGCAATTCTCGATGACTTTGACAAAGATTGGCTACGCGAATAAATTTTTAGCTCATGGTTTTGATCTTTTATACTCATAGTGATTGGATGAAGCGGAGTAGAGTGGACTTCTCCCTCTCTTTTAATGAGAGGGTCGATAGGCGGACTAGCTGTTTGGGAATCCCAAATTAGCCATGGCTGTCTCGAATTCAGAATTCTCTGGATTTAAAGCATCATACAAAATAGAGCACCGATGGGTATTGTTGGGATCCCCCTCCTTATAGAGGACCGAGCCAACTCTAGAAGCATGGAACGCATCAGTGTAGATCCGAAGAGACTCGTGTAGGGAAAGAGGTTACGTCCTGGTTTTGATCGCGGGGGGGGCC
>CAYZHU010000225.1:0-2392 GCA_964477585.1 uncultured bacterium | reverse complement strand
TCACTTATCAAGAATTTTTTAGAATTTTTTTCCTACAGAGTTGTGCAACACACCCGCGTGCCATTGAAACCAATGAAAGTTGGGAAGCTGGCGAAGAAATGTTCGTTCCCAAATGGTATATCACAGGCGTCCACATGAAAAGAGGTGTAATTTATGAATACCAAATTTGCCAAAATGGATGCGATGTATGGTTATCCAAAGCTGAGACGATTTCATTGGCAGAATCTGGTCGTTTGCATGCAGTCCTTGTCCATATGAAAACAGGGAACTCTTACTTGAGACCCGAGTATCACAGCAAACCTTTCTCATCCATGATTATACAAAATGTTTGCCCTCCAATATACAGCAGCAGTTGTTGATCTTTAAAGACGTCCCCTATGGACAGGTTTCCCAATGGTCTGCCATCATCAGCACTCTTCTTCGATGATGGCCAGTATGCGCTGAATAGAGTGTTCCTTTAACAATAATTTCCTGAGTCCATAGCTCTTCAGAGGGGGCTTCATTTGCAAATGAAATGTGAATTTCGCGTACTCCCGGCTCTGGCTGGTTAAATGGTTCCTCTTCGGGCTCAGCCAATTGCACATTCACGGGCTCTGTTAACGACAAAATAAGAGAGGGTTCTGGTCTATCGCCCATCTCTATATTGGAATATTCAGGAGGTCCTGGGTAGATTTTTTGATAGATCGTACCCCGTAATTCCGTGATGTTTGGTTCGTAAAAAACAGTTTGCGTTGGATGGTTCTTCTTCCATTCTATATCGATTGCCGCATCGACATCGAATTTAATGTCACTTACAAAATAAAAATCAGCTGATGGTTCGACGAAATGGCCGAGAAGCTCTACAGTTTTGTCTTTGAGTGAATCAAACTCTTCGCTTAAGACAAGATGTATAAACTCAGGAGATTCTTGTTGTATCAGAGGCGGTCTCTTACCGATAGTAATGGATCGGGAAAGAGTGATCGATTCATCTGGCACTAAGACAGTACTTTTTTCTTCCCAATGTTTTTCTGTGCCATCAGGGTGTCGGATCGAGCGTTGTCGTGTGGCTGTTTTTAATACTCCTTTCAAAGTGATTTGCGGAGGGGGTTCCCATCCGAGAAAGGAGGATGTATTAAAGCAAAGAATCATGAGGAACCAGATAATGCGCTGCACTGTTTTTTACCTATTGCTGTAGAATTTTTGAGGAGATCGTAGCCCAAAGCTGAAAATTTCTTCCAGATAAAAGTTCGCACGAGTATCAATGGAATTCAATTGTCTTGGTTGCGCAATGAATCGTTGCCATACCACCATTAGGGATGATCATTTGGGGGTCAGTGTGCCCAAAATTCATGTTGAAGATGACAGGCAGAGAAAGACCGTAATCTTTGATGGCATGTTTCACGGCATTTTGTTGATTAATAATAAACGCCTCTCTTCCTTCTGGAGGTTGCCTTCCACAAAACTGTGCCTTAGGATAGGCCATTAAGATCGCTTTAAACTTTCTTAGCGCATTGAGTTCGGCTAAGGCGGCGAAAAAGCGATATACAAATCCCTCTGAAGGCATTTCCTCAGAAGTTTCAACGAAAAGTATAGACTCGTTCAACCGCTCAAAATCAGGCAGATATCGCTTCACGGATAAATGCAAAGCGAGGACTTCGAGACATCCTCCCCATAACTTGCCTTCAATCGTCTGATTTTGATGATTGTACCAATGCCATCCTTCACTTTGGTACATGGGGTGTTTTTGGTCTAAATTTTTCTGGTCCGCCCAATCTAAATCGACATCACTATACTCAGGAGCTGCGGTGACTTTCCCAATTGAAGATTCGAAAAGAGCTTTTTTGATTGAGTTTCTCGTATACTCATGCATTCCTCCTCCCATCGCAAATTGGGTCATTAGAGCTCCTCCGTAGTAGGAAATAATCCCCAAATTCCAAAGAAATAAGTGTAGATTGGTACAATCGCTATAGCCCATAAAAATCTTTGGGTTGGATGAAATGACTTCTTTGTCCAGATAGGGGAGAATCCGAATTTGATCATTCCCTCCAATGGTTGCGATAATTCCTTTGATGGAAGGGTCGGCAAAAGCTGCGTTGATATCTTGGGCGCGCGCTTTGGGGTTTTGAGATAGATAGTCTGGGCTTTTGCAGCTGGTCGGAAATTCTACAGGAACGAGATGAAAAACTTGGACTATTCGATCTAACCCTTGTTTATACACCCATGGAAAAAGAAAAGGCATCCCAGAAGATGGAGAAACAATTGCTATTCGATCTCCTGGTTTCAGTCGTGAGGGTCGCTGAAAGTTCACGAGTATTTTTTGCTTCATAGCTGCCGGTCTTCCAGTTCCTCCTCAATCTCGTCAATCGTTGGTAGAGATCCTTTCAATGCAGCGGGCAGAGATTCTAGGAGAGCA
>CAYZHU010000224.1:0-2423 GCA_964477585.1 uncultured bacterium | reverse complement strand
GTTCCGCCAGCTCCCCCAGTTGAAACCCCATCCTCAAGGATCAGGTTGGAAAAAGTAGCGGTGCCGCTCGCCACTTGAAAAATCTGATACATCGCGGCTCCGTTGATCGTAAGCGGCACGGCGCCGGTAGTCTGGATAGTGAGGCTATGGGTAATTTCCGGCAATGAGCTTGCCAAAGTCAAAGTCCCCATGCCTGCCGCCGTCATACATTCGATCGTATCTCCTGATTGCGAGTCGAGGATTGCTTGGCGCAAACTTCCTGCCCCCATATCATTCGTATTCATTACCGTTATCGTAGCCGCTTCTAAAACTAGAGTTATGAGAAGAGATGAGCAGGTGATCAGTTTTTTGAGCATGCACCGATCTTATACAAAAAAAACTTCTTGAGTCAATGCGATTTCTTTGCCATCATGAATCCAATTTATGAGGTGTTCATGAAAGCTGTCATTTCAAAAATCGATCTAGTCAATCTCATCGGAAAAATCCAAAGCATCGTCGCAACGAAGCCTGCGATCCCCATACTCTCCAACGTATTGATCGAAGCGATCGACGATCAATTGATTGTCAGCGCGACCGATTTAACTGTCAGCATGCGTTTTTTTGTCGAAGCCAAAGTGATCGAAGAAGGATCGATGGCGCTCCCCGCCAAGCGGTTTTTCCAATTGATCCGCGAATTAACATCTCCGCAAGTAAAGATCACCGCCCAAACGGGTGAAATCGCCGAAATTACAACTGGCACATCGGTCTTCAAAGTAAACGGGATGAACAAATCGGAATTCCCCGCCCTACCCGATTTAACCGGGTCTACAGAGATCGTGTTCACCTCGGCCAATCTCAAAGAGATGCTCTCAAAAACCGCTTTTTCCGCCGCTCGGGAAGATAGCCGCTACATGCTCAATGGCATCCAGGTCCAGATCGGGGGGCAAAAAGCGACCTTCACTGGAACAGATGGGAAAAGACTCGCGAAAGCCACTACAGCCATAGCGATTGACCCCACCGTGCAAGGAACTTATGTGATCCCGCTGAAAGCCGTTGAAGAAATGGTGAAGATGTTAGACGATAGCGACACTCCAGTCACCTTGTGTTTGGCGCAAGATAAACTCTCTTTAGAGAATGGCCCTCTTTCTCTGATTGCCAAACTCCTTTCTGGGCAATACCCAGACGTCGAACGGGTGATTCCAGTCAAACCAGCCCATAATTTTGCGATCCATCGGGAAGAGCTGATGACGCTTCTTCGCCAGATGTCTCTCTTTACATCCGATTCGAGCAGCTCCGTCCGTTTCTGCTTCGAGACGGGACAGCTCCACCTCTCTGCGATGAGCAGCGAAATTGGGGAAGGAAGAGTCAGCATGCCGGTCGATTATTCTGGTCCCAAGCTGGAAATCGCCTTCAATCCCTATTTTTTCCTCGACATTCTGCGGCATAGCAAAGAGGAAACCATCCGGTTTGGATTAAACGATCCCCATAGCCCCGGGCTCATCACCGATTCGACGAATGTGATCTTCGTGATCATGCCGATGCGGCTCAACGAACCCATAGCTCCCAAAAAAGAAGCCGCCTCCGTTGTACCTTAAGTCGATTTATCTTCGGAATTTTCGGAATTACTGCGAGGCTGAAGGGCACTTCAGCCCCAATCTGAATATTTTTTATGGTGGGAATGCGCAAGGGAAAACCAATCTCCTCGAAGCGATCTATTTGATCGCAACTGGGAGAAGTTTCCGTTCCCAATCCCTCTCGGAGCTCATTCGGGAGAGCGCCTCTTTCTTTTATCTTGAAGCGATTGCCGTCCGGGATGGAGTCGAGCAGCTCATCAAGCTCTCATTCGATGGGCAGAACCGGCATCTTCAGTTGGATGGCAATACGTATGCGACCTTCCATCCCCTGCTTGGTATTCTTCCCTCGGTCCTCTATACCCCACAAGACACGGAGCTCATCACCGGCTCACCCACGGAGAGGAGAAGATTTTTCAACTTCCATCTTGCCCAGAGCGATCCTCTTTACGTCCATCACCTCTTCCGCTACTCCCGCTCCATGAAACAGAGGAATTGCCTCCTTCGGAGCCGGAAGTTCGATTCGATCGATTGTTGGGAAAATGAGATGGCTGTATCGGCCTCTTATCTCTGGAATGCGCGCTCCCAGATGATCTCTGAATTACAGCAGCCGCTCCTAGAGCAGAGCCGCCGTCTTGCCAATGAGAAAGAGACCCACGAGCTCAAATTCCATCCTTCACAATCGACAGACTATCTAGCTCTGCTCCAAAAAAACCGGCTCCGCGAATCGGAGCTTGGGCTTACTCTCACAGGCCCTCATCGGGACGACCTATCTATTCTCATTGAAGGGAGGGCGGCGAAACTCTTTGCAAGCGAAGGGCAAAAAAGAACGGCGACTTGCGCCCTCCGATTTGCGGAATGGGAGCGTCTCTC
>CAYZHU010000223.1:1505-2461 GCA_964477585.1 uncultured bacterium | reverse complement strand
ATGCAGTTGGCCGTTTGACGGCGATTTCTAAAGGATCCCAGCAGCATACACAGCCGCTTAAAAGTGAATGCAGACCCGAGCAACCTGCATTGCTCCCGATCGTATTTTTTAGCGAAGTTTTGCAAAAAAGAGCGCCCTAAATAAATAGGCTATACCTCTCTCCTTAAATAAATTAACCTGCCTGACTCAGGGATTTTTTTAGGGTAATCCCATCGGATAATACTGACATCCAACGCATAACCTGGATAGCAAGAAATAAATTCTGAAGCAATACATTCTGCTGAGGCGTTATCCTCATCGGAAATCTCACCATCATAATAGAAAAATAAATGGACTTTTTGCTCATCCCAAGAAATTTCTGCTGCACGTAAAGTATGAGCAACCTCGCCTAATAACGCTCTGTTCATATTAAGTAGAGCGCCTATTTCGTCGATTTTTTCTTGTTTTGGCCTTGACGGAATCATATGAGCGTTGATCGCGGAGTTTGTTTTGCAATAGCAAACAACTGCCACATTAGTTTCTACTTTCTTATTCGGATCTGTTTCTTCTAACTTATCATCAATATAAGTGCCTATTACCTCCCCGCAATTTACTCTTTCTTTGAATGATGGTTCCCCCAGTATACCTCGAATTTTCTGACCTTCTCCTCCCACTTGACTGAACATTTTCTGCGTTTCTCTATAAGTCCAAACACTCCTTCGATTGTCAAATAAGAATATGGGTTCGCGTCTCAAGTAGACTGTAATACCCTCATCTGGGAGAGGTTCTGGATAGTCTAACCGAAGAATATGAGTTTCTAAATCACAATCAGGAAAGGTAGCAAAGAATGTTCTTCCAATACAATTAGCTGAATTAACTTCTTCTTCTGTTATTTTAGGCCCATCAAAATAAAAAAGCAATTCTACTTTTGCACAAGGAGCTAGGACAACTTTCATTCCGCGCAACCCTAAAGTTAT
>CAYZHU010000223.1:0-1495 GCA_964477585.1 uncultured bacterium | reverse complement strand
CTAAAGTTTTATTACCGAGCAAGGCCTCGATCAACCAAAAAAGTGCATTTACCCGATTCAAAATAATTTCTTCTTTCATTTCTTCAAAATCACTTCTTAACAAACGGGACAATATGAGCTCCATTTTTTGCATAATGGATCTTACCTAAAGTAGTTGCTGTTTTCGCCTTAGTTTCTCGATCAACAGCATAGCCAATGAACTGCTTGAAATCGACAACTTCTTTATAGCCCGCTACCCCGGAAATAACTTCTAAAGAATCATGGGCTTTAATGCCCGTTCCTCCATATTCAGTGAGAAGTTTCTGAGGATCGGGATGGGTCAAAATGCTGCGATATTGATCTTCATAATTTTGGTGCCCTGCTATGTGCTTTCCCTGCTTATCTGCAATGATTTTCACTTCGCCTTTTCTGATCGCTTCGATATGAACATTGCCCCAACGTTTCTCTGTGTCAGCCAGAATGGGCCCTGTTTTTTCCGATAAGGCAAGAGCATCGAGAGTTAGAGCTTTATTGGCTTTCTTCAGGTTTTGATATGACTTGAAAAAAGCAACGCTTTGTTTAGCGAGCAAAATGTCCATCCCATATTTCCCGACCACTTGACCGATAAGTTTGCCTTTTTGGAAGTTTTCCAAATGCTCGTAATTTTGAATGAGTTCCCTGAGCTCAGGCACCATGTCTTGAACTACCTCGAAAGTAGAATGTGAGCGCATGTACTCAATGCATTGTATAGCAGCATTGACAAACTCTTGAGAGGTAGCGACTGGATTTTTTAGAAGAGCCCAGATGCCTGCCCCAAGGCCTTGCGCTGTTCCGAGCATGCTCGGAATAAATTCGAGTGTTGAATCTTTAGCTCCAATCACAATACCCGCTGAAATCCCAAGTCCTAATTGAGTAGAATCTACAAAATAAGTAGGGCGCATGTTGGAGGCCAGATAATCCTCTATGGCTCGGTCAAATTGTCCTAGCTCAAAATAAGCAGCAGCTCTTTCGAAATAGGCCTCCTTCATATCCGGATGTTTTTGGATGGCATTGGTAAGTGCAACAAGCGCCTCTACATAGAGGCCGTATTCAGATTGTACCTCTCCTTGCAAAAGATAGAGCTTAGCCATAAGCTCATCTTGAACATTGTGTTTTTCAGCCGTTTCGATAAGCCAGCGAATCTGATCCATCGCCTGATAATAATCTTGTCCAATAAGTCCTTCCAAAGCCCCTTGGAAAGCAATTCCCTCTGGTTGATGTCGCTCGAGACACCGGGTGAAAATAGAGCGGAATATACTATCCACTTTTTGGATCGCCTGTTCCGCGATCTCCTTATCTTTTTCATAATCAGAAGGATAGAGATTCGATATCTTTTCATCTACATACTCTATTTTCCGTTTCAATCTTTGAATAAACTCATCGATTTCCTTGGATCTACTAGTGGATGACCCCCAACCGTAAAGCTCTAGTTGTCCGTCTTCCTCAAACGCGATATTGCCATATTTACATTCTCGTC
>CAYZHU010000222.1:0-2502 GCA_964477585.1 uncultured bacterium | reverse complement strand
CCATTTACAGCAAACGCTTTCCGACACTTTAAAGAAGTATAATCAGCAAATTTCTGGAAGGAAAAATAATCGGCAAGTTCTTATGACGGGCATTTCGAATGCCTTGAAATTGGTCTTTGTGGAATTAGATAAAGCTTTTAAAGCTGAGTGTGCAAATTTAGTAAATTTAGCTTCTAGAGAATATATTATTGATTATGGTGCTACTGCCTTGGTTGGAGTTGTTATAAAAGAGCAATTATGGACTGCTAATTTGGGAGTTGGGAAGGGAGTTTTAAATGATAATGGCGAGCCCATACCACTTAGTATAGAAGCGAATCCTGAGTCTGATCTGTTTCAACGGGGAATTGAGAAACGAGGGGGATTTGTTAGGAATGGTCTTGTGGGTGGGAGAGTGCCATCGGCCAGAGGTGTTGGCTTTAATTATCTAAACGGTGCGATCAGCAGTAGAACTAAAATTACAGCAAATCGGATTCCTTCTGGCAAAAGCCATATATTTTTTGGTTCCCAGGAGTTTTTTAAACATTGTTCAACCAGAGAACTGGTTGAGATTCTAGACAGAAATCATGATCGAAATCCCGATAATTTAGCTTTTGATTTGGTATTTTCTGCATTGAAATCAAAAGAAGGGGAAAGAAAGCCTACCGATCTCGCTTGTATCATTTTGAAAATCGCAGAAGATGAGGATGTAAGAAGTCAATCTAGCTTTGAAGAAGTTTCCACAGGAGAGGAAGAAAAAGTCGCAGAGCATGAAGATACAAAGAGCGAATCTAGCTTTGAAGTGCTTGCTGGAGAAGAACAAAAAGTCGCAGAAAATGAAGATAGAAAAGTCCAAGACGCAAACGATGATACAAGAAGCCAAGAGAGTTTTGAGGAGATTTTAAAAGCGGCAGAAGAAGCTGCTGCAGCAAAAGATGAAGATAGAAAAGTCCAAGACGCAAACGATGATACAAGAAGCCAAGAGAGCTTTCAGGAGATTTTAGAAGCGGTAGAAAAAGTTGCTGCAGCAAAAGATGAGGCCGAGAAGAAGGTCGCAGAAAATATAATTGAGCCGATGAGTCCTGCTGCCGCAAAAGATGAAGATAGAAAAGTCCAAGACGCAAACGATGATGCAAGAAGCCAAGGAAGTCAAGAAAGTGTTGATATGGTTGTAAGCGGGATAGTCAATGCGATAAAAGGCAAAAAGGGGAGCGATCTCGCCGTGGCTGTCGCTGCAGACAGGGCCGCGGAAAGTGGGAAGAAGGATGAAGATAGAAAAAGCGAAGATTCAGGGAGTTTGAGTGGAGGTCGTGCAGGGGGCTCACCTGTGCTCATTTCAGACAGTGGAAGTCGTGCAGGGAGCCCACCTGTGCTCATTTCAGACGAGGATGCAACTGCTGCGAAAGTTATGGAAGAGGCAAAGAAGAGGGCTTCCATTGCGGAAAGGGTGAAATCGGCACTATGGTGGGGCTAGAACCTGGAGTTCTTTAGCCCCCTTGGGCTGCTTTTAATTTTTCAAGAACGGTGAATAGGCCGTGGCGGTTAGAAAGGGCCTTTTGTGTGTCGTAGGTTTCGTCAAAAGCCCTCACTAAGTTGCAGGCGATAAGGCGAATGTTTTTCTCGATTACGGGGAGAGTTCTCCCATCGGGGAGGTTCCTCTTGAAGAGAGAAATGAAGTCGTATACCTTCCCTTGTTCCTTGAATTTTGGATCCCATTGAAGGGCGAGTTGGTCTGTATGAGTGGGTTCTTCTCCCTTGTAGCTGGGATAGAGGTATGTGGGGAAAGCTTCTTCTCGGTCTCCATTGGTTCCGACGAGAAAAGTGGGGAGGGGAAGGGTTTCTTTCATCAAAGTATCCACGATTTGGGCCACTTGCTCCATCCGTTTTTCTTTGTTCTCTTTTCCGGGGAGAAGCTGGGTGCCAATGAAACGAACACAAGGGAGGGTGTCGCTTGGATTGGCTTTGAGCTCAAACATCTCAAAATTGGTATCTTCGCTTAGTTCCGTATGGGAAAAGGAATGCACTGCACATTTTGTAATGACCATGCACCCGTTTACACTTTTCCAAGTAGCGCCGCCCATGTGGGTGAAGAAGTGGGCGTACCGTTCGCCTAATTTGCCAATGAGGGCTTCAGCGAGCGCCGTGTCGTAAATTTCTTGAAGGACGATGATGTCGGGGTCTTGCGCTTCGATCTGGTCGATGATTTTGTCCAATCTGGAGCGCCAGTGAACTACTCCTCCTTCTTTATAGTGTAGGCCGCCGTATTGGCCACAAAGGCCCCACGTCAATATGCTCGCTTGCCCATTCTTCAGCACCTTTTCGGGGGCCAAGCCTCGGATATGGGTAAACCGATCTTTTTGCATGGCAAAGGCAACCGATCGCAAGAGCTTGGAGCTGCTCCCCAGAACAACCGCTGCGACCGAAATATGGAACGCAGCAAAAACAAAGGCGAGGATGGCGCAGGTAAAAATGCAAATACGGGTCGCAATTTCCTTCACCTTGCTGGTCGTATTGTCAAACTTATTC
>CAYZHU010000221.1:0-2504 GCA_964477585.1 uncultured bacterium | reverse complement strand
TGTAAAGGCGAATGCAAACCTCCATGGCAGGATTGATCTTTGTCTGCTCATTTTCCCATTTGACGATAGAGACATGGCTTACACCAAAAACTTTCCCAAAAGCAGTAGTGGACAGACTTAAAAATTTTCGAATGAAACGCAACTCATCTCCAGTTAAAGAAGCTGGTTTATAGAGAAGGGCATGCAAAGCTGCGAATTGCAGTTTATCAAAATCGATATCGATGACCCATTCGCCAAGCATTTTTCGCATGGGCGCATTGATCAAGGTGATGGGAAATCCAAGTCCTTCATAAACAAAAGTGCTTTTCTTTCTATTTTTCATAGTTTCTCTTTTCCTATTTACTGTAACATAATTACAGCTATTCGATAATAATTAATTTAAGTTGCTCATTATTAAAGACATGTTATCTTGGATCCGGGCGGTAAATTGGGCGATAATAGATCAGGGGAAGAGAAAGCATCACAGCAGTTTTGAACTGTTGTTGGACCTTGCTATTGAATACGGCATCTTCAATGGGTACGTCAACCCATTGGATTTTCTGAAACACTTCCCTGACCAAAGCAGGGCAACCTCGGTGCAGCCGTTGTTGAAGGAGGTCTTGAGAAGCCTCATGTTGATAGACGCATAGTTCAGCGAAGTTTTTAGGAATAGGCTTTCGTAGGTCTGAGTAATCAAATGTAAATCCATGCACGAGAAAATCGATCTTGTACTGTTCAAAGAGAGATTTAATTACTTCTACCCGCCCCCGATGGGTGAAATCATCGGCATCTTGGCAGAGCAAGAGATCTCCTGAACTTTCCCTACAGGCAATATTGCGATTCTCCGCTGCAGAGAGATTCTCCTGTGTCTGAATCACTTTTAAAGCAAATGGCCAGGAGCGATTTTCCAGATCTTGAATCTCTGCAGAGGAAAGAAAGCGCACCCCGGACAATGAAATGACGACCTCTTCGGGCAATCGCGTTTGCAGGCTATATTGGTTTAAGAGATAACTCAATAAGGAAAAGTGTTTTGAATGGCAGGGGATGATAATACTGACTTTCATCGGTTGCAATTGTTCTCTCTTTTCCAACCCGAAAAGAGAGGTCAAGAGCAATAAAATCGCCAGCAGATACCTACTCATCTTCTGCGCATGGCCTTCATGCTCAAGGCTCTCAGAATTTCTTTTCCCTTTCGCACGTCTTTACAGCCATGAAATACGTAAGGATGCTCAGCCTCAGTTGCAGTCCATACGCAGGGAAGCAGAGGTAAATGTTCGGTAGCGCCATATTTCCAGAGAATGGCATTCAAAAGTTGTTCATCGCTCACATTTGCCCCCTGAATTCCAAATTTGACACAAACGTCGTCCCATTCCTTAATCAG
Organism: uncultured bacterium; assembly: GCA_964477585.1. GTDB lineage: Bacteria > Chlamydiota > Chlamydiia > Chlamydiales > SM23-39 > CAYZHU01. The sequence continues at coordinate 1,144 of CAYZHU010000221.1, read as the reverse complement.
GGCATTGTGTTTTTGAGAGAAAACAATCACAGGATTATTGACATAATGCATACTCATTGTATCGATTCCCACAACCATCATTGAGTAGCGGATCGATTGATCAAACCAATCATTGCGCTGAAAATCGATCTCATTGTTCGATAAAAAACAGAGGGGATAAGATGTCTTTTCGCAATATTGAAACAGTTCATCGCAATGAGGAGCCAATATGCAGTCGGCATCCACAAAAATCCCATGCTTTACATTCGCCTCTAGAATGGCCCGGGGCTTTTGAAACCAAACTTCTCGCAAACAAATTGTAGGACCGGAAGGATTTGCATTTCCGACTTGGATTCCAGGAATATCGATCCTTTTTTTCACCAGGAAGGGGAATCTAAATTCTGGAAAAGGAACATCTTCATTTACACCTACAACGACAATTGGATATTTGGAAAAGGCTTGCACGCTTTCCAACAAAATCTCGACAAGGGGGAAATAATTTTTAGTCGCATACGTCACATAGGCCTTATCGATCGATCCATCTTCCAAATACACCGGAGGACTTGGCGCAGTGAACAAATAAAAAGGAACCAAAAAAAGAGCAAAAAACATCTCATAGATCTTACGAGATTTCTAGATCTTGTCAAGAATTTGTCACATGCGACAAAATACTCGAGCATGAAATTTTTATTATTCCTCCTCTCCATCACCTCCCTCCAAGCAGAGCCCCTGCGCAAGGTTCTCGTCCTCATCATCGCATCGGATAATATGCCGATTTTCCTCGAGACGCAAAAGGTGTGGCGCTCCTATATGCATTCCGATCCGGAGCATATCGAGGCCTATTTCATCCGAGGAGATCCCACCCTGGCCACCCCCTACCGCATCGACAAAGATGTGATTTGGGCCAAGAGTCCCGAGAATTATGGACTCCCCATCTTAAAAAAGACGATCGGCGCTTTTGAAGCCATGATGCCGAGATTGCATGAATTCGATTATGTCCTCCGAACCAACCTCGCCTCTTTCATCGTTTTCCCCCGCCTTCTCAAAGCTTTAGAAACGCTCCCCCGAACGCAATGCTATTATGGCGCAAATACGGGAGGCACTAGCATTATTGCCTCAGGTTCTGGGTTTGTCCTCTCGCGCGATTTAGTCGAGATGGTGGTGA
>CAYZHU010000220.1:0-2527 GCA_964477585.1 uncultured bacterium | reverse complement strand
ACGGCCTTTGGGTTATGAGCCCAACGAGCTAACCACTGCTCCACCCCGCGATAAAAAGTTGAAGCAAGTCTAGCATGCTGGTCGATTTTTCCCCAAATGATTTTTTTTTCTTTCTTAAAAGTCAAAAAATCCGTAAAACCTTCGCCCTTTATTAACCTGTCCCAAAAGGACAAAAAAAACTTTAGGGGGCTTTTTTATGCCATGTTTAAGTGCGACTTTAGGATGCGTATTCGGCACAGTAGGTGTCGCAAATGTGATCTCCAATCTCGTAAGTATTAACCATAGATTGGGAGTAGAGCACCCCCATGTCAATGGCGACACAAAGAAAAAACAGATCGCCAGGATCGTTGCGAATGCATTTGCCTTGATCGGCGCATTTGTTCTTGCTTGGGCTACATTTGCAATCGGCGCAAGCCTTCTTACTTTAGGCGCAAGTGTTGGTATCTTGGGAGCTATGAATGCAGGGATATTAGCCGCCCTCCCCAAATTGATGGTAGCTGTCGGAAGCCTTTTTGCAGGGGTCGTGATGAACCGCCTGGGAGATGGTCCAAGACTGGCTGCTCCAATGCCTTTAGTAGAGAGAGTTCGAAATAACGTTCAAGAATTTAGAAGAGCTCTCTAAAAATATAGGGGTGGGCAGCCGCCCGCCCTCCATTTAGATAAATTGCAGTGTGCGGGAAGTGGAGCCGCTTGCCCCTTCGATCAAATGGATGGCTGACCTTCTCATCCCCTCTTCTCGTTCTCGATCGTTGAGAATGGAAATGAGGGTATCTTTTAATTTTTCAATTGGAACTTGAAGGCCTGCGCCTGATTCGATAAGCCGATCGGCAAACTCAGTTTGTCTAAATATGTGAGGTCCAAATAGGACAGGAACGCCATATAGGCACGGCTCTAAAAGATTGTGGCCGCCAATCGGCGTATAGCTTCCGCAGACAATCGCAAGGCGGCTCTTTGAATAGCATTGGGGAAGTTGTCCCATCGCATCGATGAGTATAAACCTAGATGATTTTTGATCGCTCCAGCGGACAAAGGAGATTTTTTTTCGCTTTAAGATCTCGGCGACTTCATCAAATCTCTCCGGATGGCGGGGAACTAGGAAAACCGGAATATCGATTCCTTCAATGGCATTGAGGATAAGTTCCTCCTCCTTGGGATGCGTACAACTGATCGTGAGATAGTCGCGGGGGTTGCTAAGATCGACAGGTTGGGGTTTCAGATCTAGCTTGAGATTGCCTGTGATGTGGAGCTTTGTCAGATCGGGAACTAAGGGGATGAATCTCCGATAATGCTCTTCATTTTGGACGCAAATTTGATCGAATTGGGAAAAGAGGCGCCTTGCAAATGTTGAGAAACATCGGAGCCGTTTAGCCGAACGCTCCGAAAGCTTTCCGCTAGCTAGTACTGTCCGGCATCCCGATTTTTTGAGTTCAGATAGGAGATGGGGCCAAAAATCGCTTTCGATCAGGACGAAAAGCTTAGGTTGAAAATGGTCCACCCATCTCTTTACCACCCATTGGATATCAAGAGGAAGATAAGAAAATCCATTTGCTTCCCGAAGGGATCGCTTCGCCTCTTCCTGGCCTGTAGCTGTAGTTGTCGTGACAAGAAAATAGGCTTCGGGGTGTCTTTCCCGGACTGCTTGAAATAGAGGCTGGGCCGATTTCACTTCGCCGACTGAAACTGCGTGGAACCAGATGACTGGATGATGAGGTGCAGGAAGAGAAAATCCAATCCTCTGCTTGATTCCCGGATGTTTTTTCCCTTTGACTAGATAGTCAAAAAGGAGTTTCGGGGCGATCAGGAAGAGATAAATCCATATCATTTCAAAACGATATTCAATAACTTGTTAGGGACAAAAACAGTCTTGACCACTTCCCCTGCTAGATGCCTCTCCAATTCTGGTTTTTGCCGTATCAGGCCCATGAGCTCTTCTTCTGATTTGTCTTTCGGGAGCTCAAACTTGCCGCGCAATTTTCCGTTCACTTGCACGACATAAACAGCTGTCTCGTCGATGAGGTATTTCGGATCGACTTGCGGCAGAGGAGCATGGGTAAGAGGCTCGGTGAGTCCCAATTCTTCCCACAGTTCTTCTGAAATATGGGGAGCAAAGGGATAGAGCATCTGAACTGCCATTTTTAGGCAGATTGCAGGATAACTGGGAAGCGGGATGAAGGCGTTGAGAAATTCCATCATTCGGGCAATCGCTGTATTGAATTGGAGGTTCTCAATGTCTTTCGTCACCGCATCGACAAGGCGGTGGGTCAATTTCAAAGCCTCATCATTCGTCTCTCTTGAGATTTTGTCAGAATAGAACATGTCGTAAAATCGGTTCAAGAACCTCCTGCAGCCGTTGACGGCATCGGTATTCCAAAACTTTTCTCTCTCGAAGGGGCCCATGAACATCTCGTAGAGGCGGAGCGCATCGGCGCCAAATTCTTCGATGATCTCATCGGGAGAGACCCCATTGAGTTTTGACTTGGACATTTTCTCCATCTGGGAGGAGACTTCCTCCCCTGTCTTTCTAGAG
>CAYZHU010000219.1:0-2602 GCA_964477585.1 uncultured bacterium | reverse complement strand
CCCCCCCCCCCCCCCTCTTTTTTTAATGCAACGGCGCCCACCGCGATCTACACCACGACGTACACTCTTTCCCAACACGCCGCTCTTCCGATCTCCGAATACTGGAGAATGAAGTGGGAACGGATATTGAAGGGGAGATTGTCAGAAATGAAATAGAGGGGGCGTTGATCTGTTTCAAAATATTTGATATCAGTGCCAATCCAGAGGCGCCCTCCATGGAAAATGACCAGCTTTAAGCCGGTGCCCCAGGCAAATCTACGGGAAGAAAAGACCTCTTGATCGAGCTTGATTTTTGATCCTCCAGCGATCGCATAAAGATCGAGCCGGTTTAGGAAATTGAGTGTAATTTGACCTGCGTCTGTGGAGAACTTGGAAATGGTTTTAGAACGGGCAAATTCAGGAGTTTTGAATTCGTCGCGAAACCGTTGCCGATAGACGTAGTCTTCAAAATAGGAGAGGCGGAATGACCACCAGGAAGGACAAGAATTGAGAATCCCCTTTTTTTGGAGGCCCGGTTGCGCAGGATTGCCAATGAGCATGGCGCTAAGATGAAACACCGGAAGAAGAAACCAGATACATCGCATAGCGTTCCTATACCATTGGTGCAAAAGGGCTGTCAAAGGATAAAATAATCGTTATTAAAGTTCCAAGAATACGGGGTTCAAATTGTTTTTTTACAATCTCTGGCTGGTATTGTTTGAAATTTCTTGCGGAATAAATTCGGAAGATCCTATGGATAGGTTTTTAAAAGGATACTGGAATGTCTTTAACAGAGACGATGAACCATCTGAATCAACTCCTGATGTCGGTCTCAAAAGATCTCACGAAAGTGCAGCGCGGGAATAAGGCCGCTGCGCAAAGAGTTCGCGTAGGGACCATCAAGATCGAAAAAGTGGCCAAAATCTTCCGGAAAGAATCGGTTGCCGCTGAAAAGAGCGGAAAATTCAAAAAAAAGCCCCGCCCCAAAAAAATCAAAAAGAAAAAAAAATAACTCGTGCTATAATGCTCCGCGATGGAAAACCAAGCGGAAGCTTTAGTTCAAAATTTTACTCCCCGAGGATATGGGGTTGCCCTGCTCGAAAAGGATGAGGTCGAAGTGGCCCATGCCCTCCCAGGCGACCGGATCCTTTTTGAGCTGACCCGGAAGAAGCGGCGGCCGAAAAAGGGGAGGCTCCTGGAAATCCTCTCTCCTTCAGCAGACAGGGTGGCGCCGCGATGCGAACATGCGCAAACCTGCGGCGGCTGTACCTGGCAAGCGCTGCGCTATGAGGCGCAATTGAAAGAAAAAGAGAGACGGGTCAGAGAGTCGTTTCCCAAAGAGGCGATCGAACCGATCATCCCTTCGGAAAAGCAGTTTGCTTACCGGAACAAAATGGAATTCACCTTTTCGGAAAACCGGGCTGGGACGAAGTTTTTGGGACTCATGATCGCGCAAGCGGAACCTTATGTTTTCAATGTGTCCGAATGCCACTTGGCAAATCCCTGGTTTTCTCAAGTTTTAGGATCGGTCAGAAAATGGTGGGAATCTTCCGGTTTAAAAGCCTATTATCCTCCCGAAGATCGAGGTTCGCTCCGCTATCTTACGCTCCGGGAAGGGATAAGGACGGGGCAAAAGATGGCGATCCTGAATGTCTCTGGCAATCCTGAATTTGCTTTGAGCCGCGAGCAGCTCGACGGTTTTGTCGAGGCGGTCCAATCGGTGACCCAAGGATCGATTTTCTTAAGGATCCATCAAGCAAAAAAGGGGAAGCCGACTCAATTTTTTGAAATGCACCTCGCTGGCCCTGACCATATCATCGAAGAGCTTCATCTAGATGCGGGCAAGTTTCATTTCAAGATCAGCCCGATCTCTTTTTTCCAGCCCAACACCATCCAGGCGGAAAAGCTCTACAATGAGGCTCTCTCTCTCCTTCCAAAACCCTGCCGCACTCTCTACGATCTCTACTGCGGGACGGGAACGTTGGGAATGGCCGCCTCTTCGTTTGCAAAACAGGTCGTGGGGATCGAGCTGAGTCCCGAGGCGGTCCTTGACGCGAAGGAAAATTTGGTTCGGAATGGGATCCAGAATGTGGAGATCCATCAGGGAGATGTGGGGCAAGTGATCACAAAGCTGATGAGCCAGCCCCACTTCATGAGGCCCGATGCGGTGATCGTCGATCCTCCGCGCGCAGGGCTGGATCCTTTGGCGATTCACCATCTCATCACTTTGCTTCCTCAAACGATCCTCTATGTTTCTTGCAACCCGATTACCCAAGCAGAAAATATTGAAGAATTGAAAAAAGGAGGCTACAAACTAAAAAGGTTGCAGCCGATCGATCAGTTCCCCCACACTTACCACATCGAAAACATCGCTCTTCTAGAACTTGCAAGATAAGCCTATTTCGGGCATTCTCTTATAGATATAAAAATCTATGAAAGGAAAATTTTTATGATGAAATCTTTACTTGCGCTAGTGCCTGCAGCTGCTGTTTTTGCCCAGGAGGGAGGAGCTCCCAATCCAGCAGGAGGAATGACCCAAACCTTGATCATGATCGGGATTGCTCTCGTCTTCTTCTATTTCATCCTGTGGCGCCCTGAGCAAAAAAGGAAAAAAGCTGCTGAC
>CAYZHU010000218.1:0-2608 GCA_964477585.1 uncultured bacterium | reverse complement strand
GCTTTACGTCGGCTGTTTGGACAATTTTTCGGCAGATATTAGGATCGATCAAAAAATTCTGAGACAGCCTCTTCCGTGGGCGTACATCAAGCCTCTGCAAAAAGGGGATTAGTTCCGAAAGCTTCATTCCAGAGAAAAGGGATGGAGATCATCTGGCACGGTCTGCTTGAGATGGGCGGCGTCAAACCCGTAGTGTTTGCGCAGCTTTTCTAAGTAGTGTTGCGACTCTTGAACAACAGCTTTTTGGAGCAGATCGTTGCGGAGTTGGGAAGAAAGGCTCTCAAAAGGAGGAGCCGGATGATCAGTTTTGTTGACTAAATAGAAGATTCTGTAGACTGCCTTTTTGTCTGCTCGGCTCATTTGGAAAGAAGGCTTGCTATACGAGCCAGGAGAAAGTAGCGATAAGGTGTTCCGATGGGCTTCAGATAAATCATGATCCGCTGCCACATATTCCTGAGAAAGCTGAACCGCTACTGAATCGGTTTCAAACTGTTTCAAGGCGTTGCCTAATAGTTCTGGACTTTGGGCGCTATCTTGTAAAAATTGGTAGATCTTTTCAGAGAGAACTTCTTCTGGTTGATCAGCGCGGATGGAAATGACCCGATAAGACCATTCTTGGAAAGCGGGGTGTTCCTGTAGGTATTGCCGATAGGCTAGCCGAATGTCTTGAGGAGTGATGTTCTGCAGGGCTCTTGATTGGATGAACCACCACGACATCCTCCTGACTAAAAGTTCATTCTTCACCATTTTCCATGTTTCATCGTAGGTCAGGCCAATTTTGTCTAAAGTTTTCATCACGTTGGGACCGAAGCGCTCTTCCAGTTCCTCGCGTACTTCTCCGTCGGTCAATTTCATCTCTTTTTCAGCAGCATCCGCCAGCATGAGTTCGTTGTCGATCAATTCCATCAAGATTTGACGCCAACTCACTTCGTAAAATTGGAACCGAGCTTGGGTTGAATCGGCAAGCTGCGGATAGTTTTGGTGGAAGAGAATATCCATCTTTTTTTTCACATCCATCATCGAAATGGTGGTCCCATTGACTTTGGCCAAGATCGTATTTTGCATGGCGATTTTCGGATCGGCGGTAAAATCGGGCGTTCGAGGCATCTCTGCCGCGAGGGAAATTCCGAGGAGGAGAAGAAGGAGTATACTTTTTTTCATAAAAACCGGAGCCATTCTATCACAATTAAATTTTTCTGAATAGTGCTGAATAAAATCCATCCATTCCTCCTTGCTGCGGAAGAAGGCGAAGAGGTTCTTTTTCTAGGGCGACTGGAAAGCGGGAGAGAAAGAAGGCTGTCTGCTCTTCGTTTTCTTCAGGGAGGAGACTGCAGGTGGCATAGACGATTCTCCCTCCCTTTTTCAGGTAGAGCAAAGCCTTTTCAAAAATCATTCTCTGTTCTTGTACAAGCCGCTGGACTAGAGGCGCATCAATTTTCCATTTCGCATCGGGGTTGCGGCGGAGCGTTCCTGTGCCGCTGCATGGGACATCGACTAAAACCCAGTCGGCCTTTCCGATCATCGCCTTCATCTGGGGGTGTTCTGTCCCGATGCATTGCCCATTTTGGATTCCCGCTCTCCTCAGTCTTTTGCGCGCTTCGAGCAAAATCCAAGGTCGGATATCGTGCAAATAGATCTGCCCTTTGCCTTCCATTTTGGGGGCGAAGGCCAGCGTTTTGCCTCCAGAACCGCTGCAGTAATCGATGATGAGATCGCCAGGTTTTGCCTCAACGGCGGAGGCAATCAGTTGGCTTCCTTCATCCTGCACTTCAAAGAGCCCCATCTTGAATTCGGGAAGAGTAAATAGGGGGATCCTTTTTTTGAATTGGATGCCGAAAGGGGCCATTTCACAAGGGGTCGGTTCATAGTTAGAAAATTTTTGGAGAAGTTCGTCTCGAGTTGTTTTCAGGGCATTGGCCCGAATGGTTAAAGGAGCGGGGCTATTTAGAATTTGGGCGAGCTCCCAGGTTTTCTTTTCTCCAAACGCTGCAAGGAGCCTGTTGTAAAGAAAATTATTGATCCCAAGGCGGATAGGGGTGGGAATCGAGGTGTCGTTAAGACATTGGTCGAGAGGGAGGGAGCGGAAGCACGCAAGACGATCTTCAATTTTGGGAGATGGGCAAAAAAAATCAATTAAACTTTTCCATCGCATCATACCATATAGAGTCTCTCCGATGGTCTTCCTGTCATGGGAGCCGATGCTCTTATGAAGGCGGAGATAGCCGCTCAATGCGAGATCCAAAGGCTTGGCTCCCCCATCAAATGTTTTATAGAACGTACAAATATGGTGATCGCAAAAAGAATGTCTCATAATCGGGACTATTCTACAGATCTTCGCTTGTCAGTTCTAGAAAAATATGCGGTTATTTGCGATTCTAGAGCTAGCGACGGAGTCAATATGAGAATGATCCATAAAATTACTGTTTTTTTAGCCCGATTTTTCATTAGTGCTGTATTTTTGGCTGGAGCGATTCATAAAATTTTGAATTGGCACGAGTCGGAAAAGTTGTTGATGGGCATTCTGACCGATTGGCAGACAAATATAGCCTTTTCAGAAGCCGAAGGATTAAAGGGGCTTAAATCTCTTGAAAAAACCATTAAATATTTA
>CAYZHU010000217.1:0-2620 GCA_964477585.1 uncultured bacterium | reverse complement strand
CTTTGCGACCGGACGATCTTTCTAAAAAATGGGAAAATCATCGCCGACGATCTCCCTGAAAACCTCGCCCGGAGCGTTTCGCTCTTTCAGCTTCGCCTCACCATCATCGACGGAATGAAACGAACGATCGCCCTCGCAGAAAAGCAAAACATTGCCCATCAGGTCGAGCACCGCGTGATCACCCTTTCTCTCGATGAGAAACAGATCCCCTCTTTCCTGAACAGCCTCATGAAGGCCGATGTGGGTTATGCGAGCATTCAAATCAAAGAACCCTCTCTGGAAGATTACTTCCTCAAACTCACGGAGAAACCCAAATGAGCTGGATGCGTATTTTAGGTGTTTTTTACCGTTATTTTTATGTGGCGCGAAAAGGGCTTCATCAACTCTCCGACCTGTTCTACTGGCCGCTGGTCGATATTCTGATTTGGGGCCTAACCTCATTTTGGATCCAGACGCAAAGCCACGTCGACAATCTTCCGCTGATCCTAATGACTGGTTTGATCTTTTGGCAAGTTGTTTGGCGCGGCTCGATCGATATTTCCACGAGTCTTCTGCAAGAATTTTGGCACCGCAACCTTGTGAATCTCTTCTCTACTCCGCTGAAAATCTCCGAGTGGATTACCGGGATGATTCTCCTTTGCCTTTGCAAGATGGTCATCACCATTTCCTTTGGCTCCCTCGCGGTCTATCTGCTCTTCACACTCAATGTTTTCAATATCGGCTGGGCCTTTCTCCCCTTTGCCGCCTCACTGCTCATCTTCGGATGGGCCCTCTCCTTTCTCTCCTCAAGTATGATCATTTACTGGGGCCATAAAGTGGAGATGTTCGCGTGGATGATCGCCTTTATCTTTGCCCCTTTCAGCGCCGTTTTCTATCCTGTTCACGTTCTGCCCGTCTGGGCGCAAAAGATCTCCTGGTGCATGCCGACCACATACATTTTCGAAGGGATGCGCTCCATCCTCGCCACAGGCACCTTTCCCACGCACTATTTTTGGACCAGCATGTGGCTCAACGTCATTTATCTCCTCGCCTCTTTCTGCATCTTCAAGTGGATGTTCGAAAAGACCCGCCAAAAGGGATTGGCGAGGTTGGAATAAGTCTCACTGTTTGACTGAGAAAAAGAATTCTCTAGGGCCATAACTGTAAACGATAAAGCCATTTCTAGATGTGGTAAAATCTCCGCAGTACGGCTTCATTGCTTTAAGCACCAATGCGCAATCTTTGTATGTCAAATCTATGCTGCCGTCAGGAAACTCCTGGATTGAGTCTCCCCAACAGGAGAACTTATGGTAGATCTTCTTGATGGGCTCATTGACCCACAAAGAGATTTTGCTAGCAGGGAAAATGCCTGTCTCTTCAGAGACGAATTCTTTGACTTTAGCCATCGTTGTTTTCGCATCAATCGGAACAGAAACAATTGTCCTGTCTATGCCGGCAGGAGCCGGATCTTGTAAAAGACGAACAGTAAGAGTGATATTTGTCATAAATTTTTCCTCATAGATTAGAGCCGGACACTTTAACATGAGCTATTTTTTTTGTATGCGAATTTTCCTAGAACACCGAGAAAAGGAGCCGGCTATATCTCAAAGGGGTTGATCAACCGTGCCCCCGTATCGATAAAATCTTTCGTGTTTTCGGTTACAAGAATTAAATTATGTTGGATAGCAGTAGCTGCAATCAGGGAATCAATTACTGGTAAAGTTCGGTTTCTCTTAAAGGCTTCTCCCTTCATCGCTCCCCAAATGGTACATGTATGCTCATCAATAGGGAGAATACGATCCTTAAAGCGGGGAATTAAATCACTTAAAAGCCAATCTTCATAGATCATTCTCTTTCTATTATCTTCCTCATTCTGTTTTTTCAATTTTGAAATCCCAGCCTGAATTTCCCCGATTGTAAGAACACTGAGAAAATAATAGGTTTCTGGGTGTGAAAGAATCCAAAATTTAAGCTGACCATTCGGCTCATTTTTTATTTTTCGCACTTTTGAAATGATGCATGTATCGAGCAAATAACTCATAAATCGACTTCTCTTCCGGGATCCTTATCTCGAGTCAAATCGAGATCTTCTTCAGGGAAAGGGGCTCTGTTAAAAAAATCAATTAGAGTATCTTCGGGTCTTTGATATTGTTCAAATTCTTTTTGCGAAAGGATCACTACAACAGGGTGCCCATTTCGTGTGATTGTATGATACCCGTCTTGAAGAACCTCATCTACTAGCTTGGAAAATTTGGCTTTTGCTTCTTGAAGTTGCCATACCTTATGAGATCTTTTTCTATGTTTTCGAGGTCTACGCATCTTGTCACCTAGTCAGACTAGTCGCTATTTTATCACAAAAGAAAAAATCATTTCAACAAAACATTTAAGGCACTTAATGCCAATAGCTTATATTGTAATAAGGTTCATTTATGGATTGAGTAATACAATTGCCTAGGACCATAATTGTAAACTGAAAAGCCTTCTCTGATTGGACACATATCTCCGCAGTATGACTTCATTGCTTCGAGCACCAATTCGTCATCCAAGTAGCGCAAATCTCTGCTGTCGAGAGGAACCACCACGGTTGAATATTTGCAACAGGACTGCTTATGACAAATCTTATCGATAGGTTCATTCACTA
>CAYZHU010000216.1:0-2656 GCA_964477585.1 uncultured bacterium | reverse complement strand
CTTCTTCTTGAGTTTCTTTTGCGCCTCTTCCAGGATCGAAATAATTCCCGGATGGGCGCAGCCGGTCAAGATCACGAGTCCTTTTGGGGTGTCGAAAACTAGGATTTGCTCAGAGAGAAGAAAGCCCCCTTTCAAAACGAGGGAGTAGAGATGTTCATCAATTTGGGCAAATGAGTCGACGACTGTTGCGTTCGGGACTGTCGGAAATGTCTTCGGAACAAAAATGGGCGTTCCCTTTGCCAATTTTTGGACCACTTCATTTAGTCCTGCGATGTGATCCCAATGTTTATGGGAGAAAACAACGTGGGTGGCCTCTTCCAACCGGAGGCCCAATTTTTCTAAATTTGAGAAGAAGGCGTCTGGGTCGCCTCCGGTATCGAATAGGATTTTTTTCTTTTCCCATTCAATCCAACAGGAAAAACCCCACCCTTCTTTAAGGGCCGGATCCCCCTTCCGATTTTCATAAATGACTTTGATTTTCATACCTGAAATCATATAGAAAGAAGGATTATGAAACAACTTCGCTATATTGTCCCTTTTCTCTCGCTGATTGCTCTTATTTCCCTTTTTTTTAAACTCCCCAACTGCACCACCTGCCACACCGAAAATCTTCTCCTTCCCTTTCTTGGAATCGGCTACTTCTCAATCCTCTTCGCCATCTCCCTCCTCTTCCCTATTTTTCCCAAAGGGACCGTTGGATGGATAGGGCTGATCGGATCGATATTGCTACCCATTTCCTTGATTTGGTTGGATGGAATCCCGAACTGTCTTCCCTGCTTCATCGCTCATGCTGCAAATATCGGCATCTGGGCGATTTGGCTCGCTACGCCGCCACTTCAGATCCAAACTAGTACACCGGTTACAGAAAGACTCTGTCTTGCCCTAATCGTGCCTATAGCAGTGATCTCCCTTTTCGGTTTTCTCAATCTCTCCCTTCCCAAAAAACGGACCTTCATCGGTCTCTCCGTTGGCGAAACCGTTCCTGTTTTTTCCTACAAAACCTTAAAAGGAGCACAGATCGCAAATTCCTCTCAAGAGACCCTCCTCATCAATTTCATCGCACCCAATTGCCCCTTCTGCAAAGAGCAGCTTCAAATCCTTAATGCTTTGGCCGCTGAACTTCCTACTCTAAGATGGGTCAATGTCTCCCCCGTCCTTCCGCAAGAATGGGTCGCCGCTTCACCTACAGCTGATTGGATTGAAGACAAAGAAGGCGGGCTGCGGAACTTATTTAAAGTCTACGGGACTCCAACTCTGTTTATTCTTGGATCCAATGGAAAAATTGCAACAGTAGTCCCAGGCGTCCCGGAACAGATGAAAGATTATTTACTCAAGGCTTTGTCCCGAGAGAAAGAGTAGGCGGAGTCCCTTCGTGGCCGACAAAGATGAGGACGAACTCGAGATCGGCATCGGTTTCGTTGATTCCGTAGTGCCAAATATTAACGGTCTCTGTCCAGGCGTCGCCTGCTTTAAGGACAATTTTTTTCACTTGGCTTGAATCTTTAAAACTTCCGTGAGGATCGTCAGTGGCATACATCGTGAGTTCGCCAGAAATCATATAGCCAGCCCCATTGAGAGGATGCATATGAATGGTCGTTTTACTGCCTGGGGGCATCTTGAAAAGGAGAACCCGAAATTCGGTCTTGCCAGAGGATAGGATGGGCAGAGGAGCGCCATTCCAACTTTTTGAAGATCTCAAAACTTCTTCTATTTTTAATGAGGGAGACATAGCCTATCTCAATATTTCTTCTTTGGGGTGCGGGGCTTCCCCGCCTCTGTGGTGTCTATCTCTGTGGTTTTTTCTTCTTAAAGCGGTTTTTTCTTCTTGAATTTGTCGAGATATTCTAGGGCTTTGCCGGTGCCGAGGCATACGGCGAGAAGCGGATTGGGTGCGACGAAAACAGGAAGGCCTGTCTCTTTAATGAGCGCTTTATCGAGCCCTTTCATGAGGGCGCCGCCGCCTGCGAGCACCATCCCCCGTTCCACGAGGTCGGCTGCAAGTTCTGGGGGACACTTTTCGAGAGTGAGCTTCACGTTTTCAATGATCTGTTGGAACGGCTCCGCTAAACATTCGCGAATCTCGACCGAATTGATTCTCTTCGTGATGGGCAGTCCCGCCACTTGGTCGCGGCCGCGCACTTCCATCTCCAATTCGTTGTTCCCAAGCGGATAGGCCGACCCGATCGTCATCTTGATCTCTTCGGCAGTTCTCGGGCCAATCATTAAATTGTAAGTGCGGCGCATGTAATTCATGATGCAATCATCGAATTCATCCCCAGCTATCCGGAGCGAGCGCGATTCGACGATACCGCCAAGGGAGATGATGGCGATTTCCGTCGTACCGCCGCCGATGTCGATGATCATATTGCCAGACGGCTCATGGACGGGCAGATCGACTCCAATGGCCGCTGCCATCGGCTCTTCAATCAAGATCACTTCTTGGGCGCCTGCATGGAGGGCCGAATCTTCAACCGCTCTCTTTTCTACTCCGGTAATGCCGGAAGGAACGGCGATCAAGATGCGGGGTCTGAATAAACTTCTAGCTGGAGTAACCCGTTTGAGGAGCGCTTTGATCATCCCTTCGGCCACTTCGAAATCGGCAATTACTCCGTCTTTCATCGGCCTTACAGCGTGGATTTTCCGAGGCGTCTTTCCC
>CAYZHU010000215.1:0-2665 GCA_964477585.1 uncultured bacterium | reverse complement strand
TGCCATATCCAGTACAGAAAGCTGACTTAGCTTTTCTACGAGATCTTCTAAATTTTGACTCATGAGTATTGTCTCCTAAATCGTTTAATTTTTAAGTTTTTTGTTCTATGATTGAAATCGGTTCGGCCATCACAGCTTCCAATACAGAAAGCATTTGAGACATAGGCGATGTAAGTAGGCCGATAAAAATCGATCTCATTTCATCAAGGCCTGGCAGCTTAGAAAGCATCTCGATTTCAGCGCCAGGAATTATTTTTCCTTCAATTTTACCACACAAGACTTTCAATGTGTCTGCATTGTCCACGGAAAACTTAAAAACAGTTTTTGCCGGTGCCATAGCATCAGATTGATTGACGAAAACGACGCCGATGTGCCCTTTCAAAAGGGTTCCATCAATCGCAATTCCCGCTTTCTCGGCAGCCTTTAAAAATACTCTCTTCTTGACAACTTCAAAAATGCTCCCCTGTTTTGCAAGCGAGTCTCTGAATTGCCACGACGTATTTGGCTCGAGTTTCTCATATTGGGTAACGATCAAAGCCGTTGAGGCATCGATCTTCTCTTTGATTTCATTTAAAAGAAGTTCTTTTTCAGGTCTCATGTCTTAAGCCCCCAACGAGAGTGATTGGATATCGATCTTTAAACCAGGTCCCATAGTTGATGACAAATATAGGGAACGGAAAAAAACACCTTTAGCGCTAGCTGGTTTGGCCTTAAAGAGCACCTGAATAAAAGTCATCAAGTTCTCCAGCAACTTCTCCTTTTGGAAAGAGACTTTGCCAACGGCGTTATTTACGTTGCCTGTCTTGTCAACTTTGAACTCAATTTTACCTGCCTTCACTTCCTTGACAGCTTTTGCCACATCAGTTGTGACTGTGCCCGCTTTTGGAGTTGGCATCAGTCCTCTAGGACCCAATACCTTACCCAACTTTCCTAACTCTCTCATCATGTCAGGAGTTGAAATCAGCGCACTAAAATCGGTCCATCCGCCTTTGATTTTTTCGAGAAGCTCATCGGCGCCTGCGTAATCGGCTCCCGCATCAAGCGCTTCTTTCGCCTTTTCCCCTTTTGCGATAACAACGAGGGTAACTGATTGACCTGTTCCATGTGGAAGCGAAACGGTTCCTCTTACTTGCTGATCCGATTTCTTAGGGTCGATCCCCACTTGCAAGGCGATATTCACCGATTGGTCAAATTTTACTGGAGGGCATTTCTTGAGAACTTCAATTGCCTCTTCCAATTTGTAACTCTTATTAAGATCGATGAGTTTATCGATCTCTTTCATTCTCTTAGATCTTTTCACCATCGATTAACCCTCCTCCGCGATATCTACGCCCATTGAGCGAGCGGTTCCCATCACCATCATCTCAGCTGCTGCGATATCGACAATGCGCATATCCTCAGCTTTTGCTTTGGCGATCTTCGTCACTTGGCTTCGGGTCATTTTACCCACCTTGTCTCGGTTCGGCACTTTAGATCCCGATTCCAATCCCAATTCTTTTAGGATCATCCGAGAGACAGGGGGCTGTCTTGTTATGAAAGTGAATGACTTATCTGAATAGACGCTGATCACGACAGGAAGGACATCGCCCGCCTTGTCTTGCGTCTTTGCATTGAATTCCTTACAGAAGGCCATAATATTGATACCGGCCGATCCCAATGCGGGACCGATAGGAGGCGCCGGATTGGCTTTTCCTGCAGGAATTTGCAGCTTAATTGTTTTAACTAACTTTTTTGCCATATTCCCTTTATTATTTGAGTGTTAACGAGAGATTTCTCTCTCTCCTCACAGGAGGGTGTACACCCTCTTAACTGGAACTGTCTGCTGTGGTTTGTTCCACTTGCCAGAATTCCAGGTCATCAACGCGAGTATCTCGACCGAAAATCGAGACCATCACACTGAGTCTTCCTTTTTCGTGGTTGACCTCTGTCACAGTTCCGACGAAGTTCACAAAGACCCCATCGGTAATCTTGACCAGATCGCCCACTTCCACTTTATGTTTCTGAACAATCCCCTTCTGACGGTCTTCCAATTCTTTCATGATATCGGCGACCTCTTTCTCAGTCAGCGGCGTCGGCTTCTCTCCACCGAGAAAATCGATCACCCCAGGAGTGTCTTTTACATATGCCCACGATTCGTCGTTTAGGTTCATCTTCACGAGCAAATAGCCGGGCCACATCCGTTTTTCACTGATTTTCTGCTGCCCTCTCTTCACTTCAGAGACATTCTCTGTAGGGATCAAGATCTCAACGATCTCCTCGGCCAGCCCCTTCGTCTGCAAAAACTCCTCGAGGGCCTTCTTGACCTTTTTCTCGTGGCTCGACATTACCTGGACAACATACCATTTATGCATAGAAACCCTTATCCAAAGATCATTCGAAATAGTGAAGCCGCTAAGTCAAGTATTCCACGAAGGCCAAGATCGACCATGTAGATGGTAAACCCAAATACAAATGTCGCTATGATCACAGCTTTCGTACACAGTATCAATTCATCCTTCGAGGTCCATGTCACCTTCTTGAACT
Organism: uncultured bacterium; assembly: GCA_964477585.1. Classification (GTDB taxonomy): domain Bacteria; phylum Chlamydiota; class Chlamydiia; order Chlamydiales; family SM23-39; genus CAYZHU01. Next base: position 142 of record CAYZHU010000215.1, on the reverse strand, counting down.
CGTTCTGGACTTCTCGGAAATATGAAACTTTCTTCTTTTCAGTTATCGTGGACATCCATGACTCCTTAAACGACAAAAAATTTGGTGGAGCCTAAAAGACCCCACCCTTTCTCGAGTGCGGAGGGATTTGAACCCCCGACCG
>CAYZHU010000214.1:0-2698 GCA_964477585.1 uncultured bacterium | reverse complement strand
TAATCTAGGAGTGGGAAATCTTACGGTCCTCACCTACTATCCCCCTTACGAAGCGGCCCTTGCCTGCGTCGTGGAGAGAAATGGGGAAAAAGTAGCGGAGCGGTTTGAGATCTACCATCAAGGAGTAGAACTCAGCAACGGCTACCACGAACTGCGCAACCCAACAGAGCAAAGAGCCCGTTTCCACGAGGAAAATAAAGAGAGACAGTCGATGGGCAAAGAGACCTTTGAACTTGACGAGCTCTTTCTTTCAGCTCTTGGCGCGATGCCAGAATGCTCAGGCGTATCTGTCGGGATCGACAGGGCCCTCATGCTCCGCCACAAACGGAAAGCGATTTCCGATGTAATGCCTTTTACCTGGGAAAATTCATAATGAAATACCTATTCTTCTTGCTCCCCTATCTTCTTTTCGGAGACCTCAATGTAATCCTTCTCGCTGGAGGAGGAGGAACGCGTCTTTGGCCTGCGTCAACCGATCAAATTCCAAAGCAATTCCTCGATTTTGGCTCAGGAGAATCGCTCCTGCAACAAACGATCCGTCGACTCCTGCAATTGCAAGATCTTTCTCAAATCGTCATTACCACGAGCAGCAATTACATTTCCCTCGTGCAAAAGCAGATCGAAAAATTCGAGGGGAAAACAAAATTTTCCATCCTCGCCGAGCCTTCCCGCCGAAATACAGCGCCCGCCATCGCCTATTCGGCTAAATTTCTCTCCCAAACGGCCTCTCCCGATGATTCGGTCCTAGTCGTCCCTGCCGATCACCTCATGGAACCGGAAGAAGAATGGGTCCGTGCGATTGAAAGCGCGCTTCCTTCCGTAATGCACGGTCAAATTGCCACTTTTGGGATCAAGCCGACCAAGCCAGAAACAGGGTTTGGCTATCTAGAATTTGGATCCCCTTACGACGACTCTACCTACACGGTCAACCGCTTCATTGAAAAGCCCAACCGAGCACGCGCAGAGGAGTTGATCCAGCTGCCCCATGTTTTTTGGAATTCGGGGATCTTTCTCTTCGAGCTCAACACTTTCTGGGAGGAACTCAAGCGCCACTCTCCTGAAATCTATGCCCTTTGCCAAACTGATCTAGAAAACAATTACAACGAGATGCCCGATATATCGATCGACTATGCTGTGATGGAAAAATGCGACCGGATCGTGGCCGCTCCCCTCGTCCTCAACTGGTCTGATATTGGCTCTTGGGATGGCCTTTACGAAGCGCTCGAAAAAGATTCCGACGGCAATATCTTAAAAGGGAACATCTCCCATCTAAACGCAAAAAACAGCCTCATCTTTTCAAATAAGAAAAAGGTAGTTGCGATTGGCGTTGAGGATCTCCTCATTATCGAAACCGACGATGCGCTCCTCATTTGCAAAAAAGGGGAATCGCAGAAACTCAAGCAGGTTGTCAATGCTAATGGATCTATTCAATATTGATGAGTGAAGACGAAAATTTCTCCAATCAAACATTGCGTTCTGAATGATCTCGCTTAAAATTCCCACATTTTGACCACTTCAGAACTTTTTCCTTTTTCTCCTTTCCTTTTTTACGGGACAACCCGTAATATTTTTCTTTGAAAAATGCATAGGATCATTATGGATAGCGAACTTGAACAACAGTCGTCAAAAATAGCGATTTTTAAGGGTAAGCAAATCCGAAAAACTATTCACTTAAGTGAATGGTATTTTTCGATTATTGACATCGTTGCCATTTTGACAGAAAGCCCGAATCCTCGTAGGTATTGGTCCAATTTAAAAATTCAATTATCTGAAACTGAAGGATTTATTCAACTGTACTCAAAAACAGTACAGTTGAAATTACTGGCTTCCGACGGGAAAATGCGTGAGACAGATACAGCGAATACAGAGACCATTTTTCGAATCATCCAGTCTATCCCATCTTCTAAAGCAGAGCCCTTTAAGCGATGGCTCGCCAAAGTCGGTTATGAGCGTATTCAAGAGATAGAAGATCCCGAATTGAGTGCAAAACGAGGCCGAGCCATTTACAAGGCAAAAGGCTATCCAGACAATTGGATCGAAAAACGGATGCGTGGAATCGCCATCCGAGAACAACTGACAAACGAATGGGAGAAGCGAGGAGTTAAAGAAGAAAAGGAATACGCAATTCTCACAGCAGAGATTGCTGAAGCTACTTTTGGGCTTAAACCCTCCGAACACAAAAAATTAAAAGGTTTAAAAAATCAGAATCTCCGAGATCACATGACCGATCTGGAGCTGATTTTCACAATGCTAGGAGAGGCTTCAACAACTGAAATTGCTGTACAAAACAGTACTCAAGGATTTCGTCAAAATAAAAAGGCAGCTCGCGAAGGCGGTGAAATTGCAGGCAATGCCAGAAAAGAGCTTGAACAAAAGAGCGGTCGCAAAGTAGTTAGCAAATCCAATTTCTTAGATGTCAATCCAGCAGAGATCTGCTTAATCAATGAAAAATAATAAGCTGAAAGATCATCGCCATTTTTGGACTATGGGAACGATGCGCCCTATGTTGAAGGCTTTGCTGGTGACGCGAAGGCTGATCGGAGACTGCCGCCGCTTGTATTCGGCAAGGTGGATTTTCTTGACGATGGAACGGATAAATTCGATGGGTTGTTTTCTTTTGAGCGCAATCTCTTCGAGATCGAGCCTCTCTTCCAGATAATCCTCTAAGATCGGATCTAACGTTTCGAATTGAGTAAGA
>CAYZHU010000213.1:0-2701 GCA_964477585.1 uncultured bacterium | reverse complement strand
CTTCTAGCGCACTCACCTGAAGAAGATGCACTTTTCAAAATTAAAAGCATTCACGCCAAAGACCTGCAGCTTTGCGCAAAAGAGATCAGAAGTGAAACAGCTCCCTATATCGATGAATTTTATAGAATGGGGATGAAGTATAAGGACGTTGAGCTCATCGCCATGATGAACAAAATCTTGATGGCGCTCATGTTAGCTGCAAACCCTAGAAATTCATTACAAACCGCTTTAGGAAAAAACTGCACGAATTATTTTTCAGACTTTCATCTCTTTTTACGCTCGTTTTTGTCTTCTTCAGAAATCTTTGTGTCAAAGTGCAGGCGTTTTTTAACTTTATCAATGGATTTGAATTTCATCCGGTCTTCATAGCAGTTGATTCGCAATTCTCTCTGATTGATTTTCCGAGCATTGGCGTCATATTTAAACTGGCATTGATAGGGAGGCCAAGAAAATGATGTACAAAGATCTGGTTTCAGGATCATTTTTTCTACGCTTCTCCGAACATCTCTTTGCCGGGGAGCTGTGATTTCGATCGCTTCAATCACTAATTTTCTCTGAGGCAGAGTCCCTTTTCTAGAAGCATCGAAAAATTCACTGGAAAGAATAATGCCTGGGTACTGATCAAAACGGGCTAAAAGTCCTTGGATTGTATCTGTGGGAGGAAGGACGAGAAACTCATCGATGTCTAAAAAAATAAGCCATTTTGTTTCTTTAGCGGCAACCCATTTTATCGCGTTTTCGTAAGCGGTTACTTGCGTACCCAAAGGCCAAAGATGATTGCTCTCCTCGACCTTTTCAGGGCCAAAATGGAGGCGGTCAGGCCAATGAATCAGGGTCACCTGATGGTTTCTAACATAAGGGTTTAGGATTCTAGCAAAAGAGTCGAGGCTTCCGTTGTTGTATAAATAAAAATGGTCGACGCCGATCAGTCGGTGATATTCGATCCATTCTTTGAGATAGGGGGCCTCATTTTTAAAAAGAACGCAGATAGAGAGATTGTATTTCTTAGCGGGAGCCGGGCCATCCGAGTAACCAGGGAGCACTGCGAGTAAAAAGAAAAGAACATAGACCATGTTTTACCTGTGGAGGGTGACCATTGAGTTGTATACTTTTAAAAAGTCGGAAAATAGGGGGTTGGCGTAGGCTTCGAGATCGACCATCCGATGTGGATCGACTTCATAGCGGAGTCCATGAGCTTCAAAAATGCTTGCTTCGAGCCACTCAGCAATCGCAGCGCTCCCTCTCGAAAAAGGCATGCAGGCCATTTCGTATCGCAACAAAGCGAGCTGCTTCTTTAACTCAGACAGATCTTTCCCATCCCACAAAATCGCTTTTTCAAACACCCCAGCCATATCGCAAACGGCCTCTTGAATCCAGGCTTCATGTTGATGAACGACCATCAGTGTAGAACAGCGCTGCATCCGCTCTAATAAATCTTCTTCCGGATTCTCTGGGTCTCGGTAAGCCCATGTGAAGTATTGAAAGATCGGAAGCATCTTGCCCTGAATTTCAAAAGAGGCTGTCATTTGCACATAGGTAGATTTTAAATGCCTCGGATCTCCTACCCATTTCAAGATGCCATCGCCTTGCCCTGCCTTAACAGGGGAAGGATAATCTCTCATGAGATTCATCATTAGAGCGTTGGTTCTCATTTTGAAATATTGATCGGGCCTTTCTTCTCTGAGCAGGCGCAGAGCTCGGAAGAGCCGGATTTCTTCTTCCTCATTTTGGGGTTTTTTATTGAGCAATTCTTGGGGGAATTCGGCAGGCATTTCGTTGACATCAAATCGTTCGCACAACCCCTTTTTTTTGATATCTTGCTTGTCCATGACTTCAATTTCTACAGAGGTGCGTCGCCCTAAGCAGTTTTCTTCGGCGTAGTATAACTTTTGAATGAACTGGGTCTTGTCCTGCTCAAGAGTGGATAATTTCTCTCTCAGATAGTCTAAAATGCGGTTGCCATATTCCAAATACCCCCCGCTAAAATAGGTGTAAGAGACGTCAGCGTGTCCCTCAATATCTCTTCTGGCTCCAAATTCTTTGGCATAAGGAGTTTTGAAATCGAATGCCATTTGTCTTCTCTCTTTCGCTAAAAATTCAAGGAGCTGAGGAAAGAAGGTCGCTAGATTTTGCCGATTCTTAAGAGCTTCTCGGATCTTCACTTTGGCCTGAAGGATAATGGCCGATGAGCGCCGGAGATATTTATCTTGGCTCTGGCCGAAATCAGATCCGCGGGAAATCATATAAGCGGGGTGATACTGAAAATCAAGGTCGCTATCCGGGCAAAGAATATCGGCAAGAGTGGTCGTTTCTCCGTCGAAAGCGGACGCAGAGATGTGAAGCGCTAGGAATAAAAGAAAATAGAGCATTCTCATATTTGGAGTGATTGTTATAACAAAAATCGATTTTTCTTTGCCAAAAAAATCCTACATATCGGAAAATCCTGCCACTATGCATCGCTTTGTTTTGTTAATCGCTGCTTTCTCTTCTCTTTTGGCGTCTGAAGGATTGCTCATTTTGGACGATATTTATCATACCGACTATCTGGAAACAGGCGGCAGTATAGAGGGCTGTCTTGCTTTGATGAATACGAGCGATGAGCCGATTCAGGTGAAGGTTTATGCCAAGGATTTCAACTTCAACATCAAAGAAGATGTCGTGTTTCTCGAGCCTGGGTTTTTGAAGCGGTCCAATGCGGGAT
>CAYZHU010000212.1:0-2708 GCA_964477585.1 uncultured bacterium | reverse complement strand
GGGGGATATTTCAGCATATCCCCCTTTGTACGCCAGACTAACAATTTTTTGAAAGCATGCGCAAAAGTTCGGGCTATAACAAGCCTATGACCCTTTTTAAACACAAAGACACAAAGGCACAAAGGGATAATTTATTTTTTTTCTTTGCGTCTTTGTGTCTTTGTGTGAATAAAGCCAGGTGGCCCTGTTACCAAGTCCCTTTAAAGAATCTGCTTCAATAACTCAACGGTCAGTTGGAAATCTTCGGTGGGTCCGCCAACCTGATCCAATTCTGAGAGGATCAATTCTCGATCTCCTGAGATGGAATAGGCAATCGCTAGGGCAAGGTGAAGATCGCTTGTATTGTCAAACTCAAGTCCTTTCTTGTAGTCTTCAATGGCGAGATCTGTTTCCCCTAGCAAAAGATAGGAGTCGCCTCTCAGAATGTGGAGCTCATCGCAGCTTGGATCTTTTTCCAGAGTGGCGGCGCTGAGTTCGATCACTTCTCGATAAAGACCTTGGGCAAAAAGAAGCTTGGCTTTGTCAGTCGGATCAGAGGGCTCCCATTGAATGACAGCGCGCGGCTCGAGGGCAATGCCTTTTGTCTTCAATAGAAGCGCGGCAAGATGATCTCCTCTCTTTTGAAAGAGCTCAATGGCCTCTTCTGTTCTCCCTAAATAAAAGAGGGAAACGCCTCTTTGAAGAACGATGGAGGGAAGACACGCATCTAAATCAGGAATTTCTCCTTCATGGGCCATCAGCATCTCTGTCATAGTGAGATGATCGGAGGCGGCGTCATTGAGTTTTCCCAGCTGGTGATAAATAAAGCTGCGGAGTCCAAAGACCATCGGTTCATAGACCCATTTTTCCCCGCTGTAATCGCAATTGAGTGCAACCAACGCATTGGCATATTCAAGCGCGCGGAGAAGATCTTTACTCGCATCCAATCCTACGATGCAATCATAGGCCTTAGCCATCAGTTCTTGCCATGCAATATCTGGTTCAGGATTGAAGTAAGAATGGGAAATTTCTGTTTCGCTTTGAACGGGGGCTGTTGTCCATTCGGTTGAATGACTATCTTGAATTGAAGAAATCACAAGTAACTCCTGTTTAATATCGATAATTATTAGTTATTGTTTGATTAATGACAACTATAGTATAATGTTTAATTATGTCAATTTGCGATGTGAAATCAAATTTTGAAATTAAGAATCAGGGAAATTCTCAAGTATCTATTCCTAAGGATGTTGTGAGATTTCGCCGAGCTATTGTCGACCCCGCTATGCCGCTGGCTGAGAGGGTGGAGGAGCTCTATCGAAACCGACATGCTCTGCTTTTAGGGAAGGGGGAGGGAGATCAGTTGCTCCAAGAATTGACTGCGACAACAAGCCGTTTAGATCGGTTGAAAGTCCGCATTTGCTGCCCAGGTCCCAATACTTTATTGGGAAAAATTGGGTCGATTGGAAAACACATTGAGGTCAATCGCTCCCATGTGGAAAAACTAATGGAAAAGATATGGAATACATCGATTTCCGATCCCAAAAGGGATAGAGGAGCGGCTAAAATTGATGCCCTTCTCGCAAAATGGGGGACAGTTCCTTATAAAAGATTGCGACTGGAAGATAATCGACTTATCCATTTACGAGAAGAGGTTCCAGAGCCGGTTATCGAAAAATTAGAAAGAGTTCGTGGAATTCGGGAAGCTTTGCGTTCCACCCATTTTGTTTTCTCCCATGCATGTTCCTCATATTTTTATATACAGTATCTATTCCATCGAGAATTCGAACGGTTGCTAGCCCCTGGCCGCGATATGCGCCACATCTTCCCCTTTCGAGGTCCTAAAACATTGTCGCAAGGACAAGATGCGATCATGGAAGATAGAAGAGAGAATGGAGGATGGGATATAGGTGGAATGATTTCATGCGATGCGTATCACTTGAGTACATATGATAGCGAATCTGCCCTTAGTTATGCCCGGGTTCCTAACACGAGAAAGCCGTACAGGGAAAGCCGTTACACAAAGGGATTTACAGAAGAAATTGAAAGTTGGAATCTTCCTAAAAGGCTTCAAGATTCTTTTATAGAGCGTTTTTTTCAGCTCTTAAGTCGTTCCGTTCCTCTAGGAAATAGATTTAACTTATGGGCACTCTGCGTGCCTCGCGAAAAAGTGGAAGAATCGGGTTATTTTTCTCATGTTGCCGGATTTTCCTGTCAATGTTTCGATGAGACTGAAAATGAAGGGCGTTGGGCGCATGAACTCGATTATCCCATCGATCCCAATCATCCAAAGCATCGGGAAGTGCTTGAAAAGCTGCAGGGGAACATACCGATTCTTTGCACCCAAGCCGGTAACGAGGGGCGGGCGCCGCAATACCGTCTCTTTCCGGAGAGGCTCACACCTGAAAATGGAGTGTTTATGGTCCCATTCACCGATTTCACAGACAAAGAGCGGCAAGAGATTCTAAAAGAAGTCCGATCCTTTGCCAGAGATCTCTATCTAGCTTCCCAAACCTTCGCCCCTTTTTAAGGGTACCTGGCCTAATTCAACGCAAAGGCGCAAAGACGCAAAGAAAAAAAGAATAAATCATCCCTTTGCGCCTTTGCGTCTTTGCGTTTAAAAGAGGCACACACACCTGTTACTAAATATCCATTTGGGATTTTCTATCTTCGCAATAGCCTGAGGCTATTTAATCCTACCAGCACCGTGCCCCCTTCATGAAGAATTACGG
>CAYZHU010000211.1:0-2726 GCA_964477585.1 uncultured bacterium | reverse complement strand
TGCTCCCGCAATTGTTGATCTGCGTCCTGCAAATGATGAGGCTTCTCTTATAGAGACGAAAGATCTTTTCTGGGAGGAGATCATGATTTAGCCTTTCCTTATCGATCCATAATTTCCAATAGTCGAATGTCTTTTGATAGACGGCTTCGGGAGTTTTTTTCTTGATCATCTCGTTCAAAGATTTCACTTCTTCCCAATTTTTCCCCGCCGCAATCCAGTAAAAACAAGACTCTTTCCCATTCGGCCCAAGCGTCAATGGAATCGCTAAAACAGAATCGACAGATCCTTGCGCAATCGGATTGCCGCTCAAAATTCCGTCTTCAGCGTCTTTCCATGTACCCTCGGACTTGCCTCCTTTATTTCCCGTTGCAAACAGATCGATGCCGAATTTTTGATTGGCAAAGATGTTCACTAAAAAATAGCGCTCCCCTTTGTAGTGGAGCAGGGCGTTCATCTCAGGCCGATATTCCGCCGTATCTCCGATATCATTGCCGTAGATATTGAAATCATGAGCTAAGAAAATCTTCGTCTCTTTCGTTTCACCGTCCAGATTCTCCACGGTGAGTTTTTTTAGATAGATGTTCTCTTCAAAATCGATTAGATCGTTCATCACAATCCGGAGCCCCATCGCTACATTGCGAAGCTCCACATCGGTCACTAAGGAATCATTGAGATAGTCCCTCTTGATTTCCCATTCATCCGGGACCCACTTGAACTTGCCATCTGCCCATACACCGATCCGAAACGGCTCGCCTTTCGTATGGGTTTCTTGGCCTACATGAGGGAAATAAAATTCGCGTAGAAGAGCATCTCTGTCGAAGGCGATTAAAATCGTTCCATTCCCAATCGGCACATCTCTCGGCATCAGAACCCTTCTTTTGCCAGTTTTTTGGCTGCGGCTATCGCATTCTCAAGCCTCTGTTTTCTTTTCGCATCTTTGAGATCCATCCCCTCTGCTTTGATAAACGCGATATCGGTGACTCCCACAAATCCAAAGATCGCCCGAAGGTACGGTTCTTGAAAATCCAATCCGCGGGTAGCTGCCGAATCATACTGCCCTCCCCGGCTGGTGATGACGATCATCTTTTTATTTTCTACAAGTCCTTCAGCGCCAGTCTCTGAATACTTAAATGTGTACTTTGGCTGCACAATCAAATCGATATAGTGCTTGAGGGGATAAGGGATATGAAAGTTCCACATCGGAGTGCTGATCAGATAAACATCGGACGATTTGAACTGTTCGATGTATTGAATGATTTCGCCCCATGTCTCCCTTAACCTTCCAAAGATATCTTTTCCGTCTATTAAGACGTATTTGCCGCTCACGCTCATTTCTGTGAGAGGGGGGAGCTGTGCCTTCGCAAGGTCAAGCTCGTCAATCACATACTCGGGATGTTCCTTTTGAAAAACCTCTAAGAAAGGTCCGCTCACCTGCAAAGTTCTCGATTCCTCTCCCCGAGGAGTGGCGATGATATGCAATAGCTTCTTCATACCTTCTCCATAGAGAATTCTGCTTTTTAAAGACAATGCAAATCAACCTTTTGTTCGGTTGCAATAAAGTTTTATTAGATGGCATACTCTTCCGCTTATAGTTGGTCGAATGGAAGAGACTCGTCACAGCGATTACATTGTTTATCAAATGGACGAATTATCTGCAGAAGGGGTTGAAAATTTTCCCTAAAAATAACGCGATTACAAAGATTCTTGATCTCCAAAAGACTTCAGACCTTTCAAAAATGAAGGGATAAATTGGTTCGGCATTCAAAGTGAGAGAATGCGAGAGTCGTCATAAAAGCGAAAGACCCCGGATTTCTCCGAGGTCTAGCGCCGACCGGGTAACCCCCAATCCATTTATCTCAAGTTTAGCAAATCTTTCATGAAAAGTGCAAGAAGCTATACCTAAGTGACTGATATTCAGATTTGTCAGCCGGGTTAATTGCTGTGCTTAGATTTCCTGCCGTTCACGATTTCCCCATTATCCATATTCCTAATTTTGACAGGATAAAGAAGACTGTCTTCATTTTTCGTCAGCTCTACTTTTTGTCCTCTTACCCAAGCCTGGCTCATTTTAGAAAAGGTAGATATTTCAAACTGCTCATTGCCGATCGTCAAGACTTGTTTTCCCTTATTCGAAGAGATGGATTCGATGCGGATAAAGGAGGAGCTATGCCCATTTGAATTCCCCCAGATCACTGACACCGCGTCAGCAGCGGCATAAATAGGCGCTGTCTGCGCTTCTACTTCCTGCCGGTGGCGTTCATTCTCCAATTCTTTTTCTTTTTGTTTTTGCTCGTTCAGCAACTCGATTTCTCTGCGCCTGTTGTATCCATCGATGACTTTTTCCCGTTCTGGTTCGCTTAGTGTGTTCCAAACAGCCTCATTAAGGCCAAATATTCTGGTTTGACAGGCTCCCAAGAGAGCGCCTAAAACAGCTATTGAGAGAGTGATGTAATGTTTTTTAATCATATAAATCCCTATTTGGAAAAAGGGTAAGAATACTTATTTGATGGTGTAAATAGCAAGTTTTTAGATCTTGGATTATTATTGTGTTTGCTATGAAAAGTTAGTTTTATGAACCTGTCGATTTGGAATTCTCTATTTTTGAGGAGGGGATTGTCCCTGAATGTTCTTGAAATTGAACAATCAATTTCGCAATTAGATCGATAAACTTATGTTTATTTTCTCCCAAATGAATGAGATGCCTCCAAGAAGAAAAATAGTACGGT
>CAYZHU010000210.1:0-2763 GCA_964477585.1 uncultured bacterium | reverse complement strand
CCCGAACTTCCCCATGTCCGCTATCAGCGCTACATCTCCGATCTCAACCTGACCCCGTATTCGGCCACCACCCTCATCAATGATAAACTCCTCTGCGACTATTTTGAGGCGGCCCTTCTCCTCTCTAAAAGCCCCCGGCTCCTCTGCAACTGGATTACAGTCGAATTTGCAGGAAGGCTCAAGCCGATAGGAAAAACTCTCCTCGATATCGGCATTCCTCCTGCCCATGTCGCTAAACTCGTCCAATTGATCGAAGACAATAAAATTACAGGCCGGATCGCCAAATCGGTCGCCGACGACATGGTCGCCTCTCCTCATCTTGATCCTGCGCAAATCGTCGCGCAAAATCCCGATTATCAGCCCGCCTACGACACGGCCTCCATCGAACCGATTGTCGATCAAGTCCTCGCCGAAAACCCCCAATCGATCGCCGATTTCAAAGCGGGCCGCGACAAAGCTTTTGCGTTCCTAGTCGGATCGGTCATGAAACTAACCCGCGGGAAGGCCTCCCCGCAAGTCGTCAATGATCTCCTCCGGAAAAAAATTTCCGAATCCTAACTTATGACATCTCTGATGACAGAATCGATTAATTGAGATTTTCTTGTTTCATCCTGTATGTTACACAGACTGAATATTCCAACAACTGCATCACGAATATTCACAGAACTAGCCTTTTCTTCTTGTCTAGCTTCCACCAATTTTTGTTCTAGGATAGGGATCTGTTCTTTACTATGTTCTACTTTCTTAATTTTGTTTGAGTCAGTTGTTTCATATTTATCTAACTGCTCTTGTAATCTCCCTCTTTGAACGATTTTCTTATTTTTCTCTGCTCGAATTACACTCAGTTCCGTTTCGAGCGCCTTACATACAGCCTCTTGACGCTGTCTTTTCGTTTGAGCTTCATCTTTTTTATCGTTATGAGGACCTCTTCTTCCTTTAGGGGGGATTTTTTTATTTAATTCGGTAAAGACTCCTTTCAATCGAGCAAGCTCCTGGTTTTCTTCTTCAAGTTTTTTTACTTTTCCATCTTCTTTCGTTTCTATAGCCTCGATATCTGCAGTTGCACTCTTGAGAGAATTTTGTAGTGTTTTTATAGCCCTATTATCTCCTACGTAAAGGAGTTCTAAAGTTTTTTTATGGCTTGCAATTTCCTGAGTCAATTGTTCAACTATATTTTGAGCTATCCGATGCAGGCGCCCATAGCTAAATAGAGAATGGATTGAACCTAGAAATTCTTCTTTTTCGATAGGTATCTCATCTTCCCTTAAAATTTGTAGAACACCGGTTGTTGGATCTGCAGAAGATAGGATCGGGTTGTGAAGGGTGACGGAAGAAGCTGCACTTGAGACCGCGGACATGATTTTTTCCTTTTTTTTAAAATTGAAGCCGAAGACTTTAACAAGGAAAATTTTTTAAATCAAGGTCTTGGATGAAATGTTTGGAACGATTTTTTGAGCCGATTGCCCGTAACGTGGGTGTATCGGTCGGTCGTCCCTATATCTTCATGGCCGAGCATCTCTTGAATGACGCGCAAATCAGCCCCATTTTCCAGAAGATGGGTTGCAAACGAATGGCGGAGCGTATGGGGAGAGATCGACTTTTGGATCCCCGCAGCCTTAGCGTAAATTTTGATCCGGCTCCAAATCGTATTCCGATCGATCGCTTTTCCCCCTTTTGAGATGAAAAGAGGAGCCTCTTCTTCTACCGCCTCGCCCCGGAAATGGATGAGATAGTAATCGACAGCAGCTATCGCTTGCTTCCCCACTGGGATCACCCGCTCTTTTCTCCCCTTTCCCTTCACCTTGACAAACGTGTCGCTTAGATCGTTGATCCTGAGCTGGCAGAGCTCAGAGACTCTCATTCCAGTTGCATAGAGAAGTTCCAAGATTGCTTTATCGCGCGCGCCTTGGCGATCTTCTTGTTTCGGCTGAGCGAGAAGCGCATCGATCTCATCCAAGCTCAGCGCCTCTGGGATGAGCTGCCACAATTTCGGCGTATCGAAATAGCAGTCCAAATCAACCGAGATCTCCCCTTCTTTTTTTAGAAAGCGGCAAAATACTTTGATTGCGATCAACATCCGGCAAATAGAGGAGGTTGCATACTCATTTGTCTTGAGGTGGGTTAGAAATTTAAGGATCTTTTCTTCGCCCCAATTTTCCCTCCCTGAGAATGAAAGAAATGCGCGGATATCGCGGCCGTAGGCCTCGATCGTATGATTAGATAGCCCCTTTTCGGTCCGGATGTAATTCAGAAAGTCCAGGAGCAGTCTCTCGTCCATTCTTCTGAAGATAGCGTCTCCAGGCCCATTCTGTCACTCTCTCTTTATAATCGCTGCTATCGACAGAGAGCCAGACCACTGCTCCCAATGCAAAGAGAAGAGCGATGACCAGAGGAGGACAAGCGAACATCAACCCGAATGCTAGAAACCCCAGGATTGCAAGAAGAATGTAAATCTCATAGATGACCCGCTCTTTATAATTGGCCTTTTCTACTTCTAGAATAATTTCATTAGCTTTTTGAATGGCTCCAGTCTCATTATTCAGAAGCTTCTCTATAAGCCCTGGCAGGTCTCGTCTCAACATCCTTGCGCATCCTGCATTCGTTCTTCTTTCAAATCGATCCCATTTTTTCAAAATCTCTTTTTCGATCTTTTTAGCAGCCTCTTCATCCGTTTTTGTCCCTGAGCGGATCCTCATCACATCCCATTCTGTAAGGCTTAAATTTTCCTCCAGCCATGCTACTGCCTCGAGGATTAGATCGGAA
>CAYZHU010000209.1:0-2790 GCA_964477585.1 uncultured bacterium | reverse complement strand
CCCAGCTTTCCTGCAAAGCAATCCCCTGACTTTCGCTTGAACTGAAAAATAATGCGATTTGCGATTGTTGTAATTCATTTAAGAATTGCCTTTTACTGTAATGGCCGTAGCGGATGAGGGAAGTTTCCCAGCCCCATTTGTTTAAAAGTTTGTGATATTCTTCGAGAGGTTCCCCATGATCCAATTTATCATAGATCAGTGCTCTTTTCCGTTTTTGTATTGTTGGATCTGGTCTCCATTCTCTTGTATCGACGCCAGCTGGCCAAACTAGGTATTTTTCTGCCAGTTGAGGGATTTCTTTGATGTAAAAATCGCGGACCCAATTGGAAGGAACGATGATTCCATCGATTTCAGGAGAACTTAAAAGGCTTCTCTCATCGCTCGGATCGATGACTAAAATCGGTCCGCCGAATAATTTTCGAATGATCCCCCTTTTTTTAAGATCAATAGCTTGTCTTAAAGCATTTAAATCGCTCAATACGACAACTGTGGAGGCTACATCGGTGGATTTGAAAGGATTATAGTTAAATAGAGATCCTATCTGTTCTAGTCCTTTCAAAACGCTTCTAGTCACAGCGGGATGTCCTTGATATTGATCGAATAAAGGACGTCTTCCTAGTATCAAACGTTTTAGAAATCTGATTCCTTGGAGAAAGAGTTTATTTTTGGGAGGGATTGTGTTGGTAAGTATGGTAAGCTTTTTCATTCAGGTCTTTACGGCACTGCGCAAGCGGTAGAAAATAGGATATAAAGGAGTTTTCTTAAACCGGTTTTTTAACAGCCGGATACCTTTTTGTTGGGCGGCCTTGATCCGATTTTTCATGAGAATTTTATTGACCGCTCTGAGATGTTTTTTTAATGGCGCCAAAACCTCAAATTCTTTTTCCCGAGGAAGACACAGGTACATAAACTTTTCTCTCGGAGCTTTGAGATCCGAAATCTTGGAGATCGTTCCAAAATGATGAAATCGGCTTCTATTTTCAGCAACGCGAAAAATAGCGTATCCATTGGCTTGAAGCCATCCTATTGTCTCGGTGTACTGTCTTTCTCTATTTTTCAATTTGCCGGGGATCTCGACGAACAAAACAGGCCTGTGTTTATTGAGAACCTCTTTTGATTCTTCTAAAAGCTCAATTCCCTCGACATCGATTTTAATAAAATCGATGTTAGAAATCCCTAAATCTCGAATAAAATAATTGGGATGGACAAATACCCTGTCTTCCCAATTGTTAAGATCGACTGTTTTTTTCAAGATTTGGCATAGTCTTGATTGAGGTTCAAAGCAATGGACTTTTGTTTCTGAGGGACATTCTTTAGCGGCGACAAGACCGTAAAGTCCAGTATTTGCTCCTACATCGATAAATGTGCGGATCTTTGGGAGAAAAAACTTCACAACTTGTATATGAAATTCTTCTGGGATATGCCCTGCGAGGACATGATGTGCGATTTCTCCCGGCTGATCTAAATCTCCAGCATATAAAAATCCTAGCGGTGACAAGCTATAAGGGATCTTTTTTCTCGTCGAAGAAAGTTCTGGGAGGCCGCAAATTTTTTGAAATAAACGAGTCAATTCTTCAAGACAACTATCCAAAGAAAAATACTCTTGAGCATGAGATCTTGATTTTTTAGACAAAGTCTTACGCAAAAGAGGATCTCGATAGATCTGATCTAATTTTTCCGTATATTCTTCCAAATTTATCGCAAACCATCCTGCCGGACCGATAGTTTCTGGTTGTGCGTTACCTCCTCTTAGCACCGCATGGGAAAGACACGGCTTTCCATGTAGCATCGCCTCTGCAAGAACAGCCCCATAAGTTTCTCCATCTCCTCTTCCATGTGCAAAAACATCCAGTGTATTTAAAAATTGAGAAACGAGATTGGGATCACCTGTTTCAGGTAAAAAATAGATATTCTTTAACCCAAGTTCTTTGGCTTGATTGCGATACTTTTTCCCTCCCCCGAGAATAATAAAATAACGGTCTTGCGCCCAACAAGAGGCGAAAGCCTGTAGAGGGATCGGGCTAAAGATCGCATCATCCGCCCGTTGATGAAAACCAGCGACTACTCCTGCCTCTGGGATCTTCAAAGTACTTCTGAGATTCTCCGCAGTCTGCGGAGGAGTAGGCGGCGGAGGGATAACGTAACTTTTCTGGAGATTTCCTCCTAGTTTAAGCCACGCTTTCAATTGATATTGGGAAGGATGGATATGAGCCACAGGCTTCGAATCAATTCCTGCAGGCAACCCTACGATTTCCACTAATGGTATCTTGAGCTTTGTAAAAGGATATTCAGGATGCCCGCTCTTTACAGTAAGCGCCAAATCATAAGATCTCTCATCGAAAAGTTCCCAAAAATCTGTCCCAATCCAATCAAAAGTAGGTTTCCTAAGGTCCCGAAATTCCACATGGAATTTCACTAACCGAACTTTGTGCTCTTGCATGTACTTGAGGCGATCGGGATGGGTGTCTGCATGCCGTCGATTCGATCCTAAATAGGGCGCCGCATCGCAATAATAGTAGTCGACATCGAACAGATCACGATTCAAATTGGCTGCTACAACCTGCAAAAATCTCTCGGATCCTCCTACGGACAAGCCGCCGAATTTAATGATCGCGATTCGGATTTTTGACATGTAAAGCCGCTTTACATTTAGCGTTTAGTTGCTAATTCTGAGACAGTTAAATTCTTAAGAATAGCACCGCCAGACGCTTTTTTTGCATCCTCGTAAAACATCTTCACTGTTTCAAGAGAAAACTCTTCAAGATTCTTGCCTATCAGCGAGAGTTTTTT